>JALVQM010000021.1 GCA_027025615.1 Desulfobacteraceae bacterium
ACCCACTTCAACCTTGATGCGTGCGCTGTGCCCTTTGGATCGTTGACAACCGACCACAATCCTTTATGTACCAGGGCAAATGTTTTTTCTGATATTTCGACATTTCCCGTCAGTTCAGAACGGCTTTTCTCCACCACAGCACCTTCCGCCGTTTTGATCAGGTCTACCAGTAAAGGACGATAAAGCCTGCCACCGTTTCCTACCGCAGCAATAAGAGAGGCCATCTGCAAAGGAGTAACCAGATCGAAACCCTGCCCGATAGCCACCGACAATGTTTCACCTTTTTGCCACGGTTGCCCGAATCTACGCAGTTTCCAGGCTTCTGTGGGCATCAGGCCTCTTGATTCATGGTCGAGTTCGATCCCGGTCACTTTGCCAAGTCCCAATCGCTTTGCATATTCAGCAATCCGGTCAACACCAAGCTGCTGACCCAGTTGGTAGAAAAAAACATCGCACGACTGGGACAGGGCCTGAACCACGTTCATGGTTCCATGGCCGGCATGTTTCCAGCAACGGTAGGTTCGGTTTCCAAAACGGTAATAGCCTGGACAGTGAACAGTTGTGGTCTCGTCGATAAGTCCTTCTTCAAGGCCAGCGATCGCAGTAACTATTTTGAAGGTGGAAGCTGGAGGGTACTCGGCCTGGATAGCTTTATTCTCAAGAGGATGGTTAGGATTTGCGACAAGGGCTTTCCATTGCTCCCGGCTCATACCACTGATAAACATGTTCTGGTCGAAAGCCGGGCTACTTACCATGGCCAGGATTTTTCCATTCCGTGGATCCAGGGCGACTACCGCACCTGCCTTGCCGTCCATCAAGGATTCCGCCAGGGTTTGCAAATTGTAATCAATGGTAAGAATCAAATTACTGCCTGGCTGGGCCGGGACTGTTTTCAATATCCTGACTGTTTGCCCGGCGGCGTTGACTTCAACCTGGCGCCCACCGCGTTTGCCCCTGAGAACCGTCTCGTATGTTTTCTCAAGACCAAATTTACCGATATAATCTCCCGCCCGCAAATCTCTGAAATGTTCTTTTTGCAACTCCGAAGCATTGATTTCACCCATGTAGCCAAGCACGTGGGCGGCAAAGCCTTTATGTAGATAGTGCCGCTTGGGACTTACCTGCACCAATATGCCTGGAAGATCCCAGTTATGAACTTCAACAGCCGCCATGGCATCACGGCCGATGTCGCTTTTAAGCAGAAACGGTTTGATGCTTGAACGGTTTTTCCCTGAAGCTATCTTGTCCATCAACTCCTGCCTGTCTATTCCGGTGTAACGGGATAGCTTGGCAATGGTCTTTTCCACCGGCCGAGCGTCTTTGAGCACAATTTTCAAATCAAATGCAGGTCGATTGTCCACCAGCAATTTGCCGTGGCTGTCCAGGATCAGTCCCCTTGGTGCATCTATACTTTGGAGCCGGATGCTGTTTATTTCCGAAAGCCGGCGATATTCCTTGCCCTCTATCAACTGTAGGTGAAGCAGGCGAATCACCAAGACTGCGAAAGCAATGGAGATAACGAGCAATGTTCCGTACAACCGCTGGCTGAACCAATCACTGTCGGGTGTGTTAAGGAAACTGCCACCGGAAGGTTTCCTGGAACCGGGATAGGATCGATTAGGATCCATGTTATAAAGAACTCCACCTGTATCCGAACTTGCTGCTTCAGCTCAACCCAGCCGCCCCACGTCGCATTGCATCGATGCGTCGCTGCACGGCACCTATAAAATACATAATCAAGGGGCCGGTTAGCATGGCCCATCCTATTTGAACCAGGGCTGTCCGCGAGGCATCGGCCGGAATCCCCATATCGGGGCTGGCTGCTGCCAGGTAAAATAAAAGCACGAACAGCTCGAAGGCCACGGCTGATCCAACCGATAAAGATGTAAACAGAAAGTTACCGGCATGCAAATACTGGGAAAGCCAACGCATGACAATATAAATCCAAAAGTAGATACTTAGATAAAGGCCAGGCGTCCCCCCCGAGAGGCTGTCCATTAAAAGGCCGAAAAACAATGCCAAAGGAATACCCTCTCTCCTTGGCCGATTGAGCCCCAGATAGACTATGAAGGGCACCAGCAAATCGTAAAATGCATCAAACACGACCTGCCCAGGGACAATAGTTGTTTTTACAAGCACCATGAGCAGGCATACTATGCAGTAGAATAAATAGGTCATTCCTATTTCTCCAGGTAGCTCCTGGGCATGGGGAGGATAAGCACTTCCTCCAGTCGTTGGAAATCTACTGCAGGAACAACCGTGACCTGCTGAAAAATACCGGCAGGCTCCTTCTGTACAGAAGCCACCTTACCTACCCGCAATCCCTTGGGAAAGATACCATCCATCCCCGAGGTAACAACCACTTCTTCAGGCCTGACATCGTATTTGCGCAGGACGTACTTGAAAAGACACAGCCCTTCAGCTCCGCCTTTAATGATCCCGCGGGCCCTGGAACCCTGAACAAGGGCGTCCACGGCACTATTGGGATCTGTAAGCAGCATAACTTTGGAATAGCCGGGAGCCGCCTCAATAATTACTCCTACAACGCCATCATGAGTTATAACCGGCATCCCCTTGTCGACCCCGCTACGCTTTCCCTTGTCAATCAGGATGGTTTTAAACCAGGGAGTCGGATCTTTACCGACAACCTCAGCAGCCCAAAATGAGCCACCTACCGTTTCGGAAAGTGTCAACAACCGCCTCAGGCGCTTATTGGACAATTGAATTTCACGACAACGGTTTTTTTCCTGATAGGCAAGTTTCAGCTGCTTCCTGAGCTTCTCGTTTTCTTCTGCCACAGAAACCAGGAAAAAATAGTGCCGCCACACATCTTTCATCATTCTGGTGGAACGAACAATCATTTTTTGGAAAGGAGCCACACAGGTAATGGCAATCTGACCCAATCCGTATGAGGGATAAGGCCTTTTGCTGATGAGGGAAAGGGCGATGATATTGGCAACCACCAAGATAGCCAGCCCCACCATCATCGCCGTTTTTCGGGAGAACATGAATCAATATATAACGACTTGTTTGAGGATTTCTAAACTATCAAGGGCTTTGCCCGACCCCAAAGCTACGGTTGACAATGGATCATCGGTAACCGTAATAGGCAGGCCGCTTTCTTCCCTGAGCAACTTGTCTAAATTTTTTAACAAAGCTCCTCCGCCAGTAAGGACAATCCCCCGATCAACTATATCTGCAGCCAACTCCGGGGGTGTTTGCTCAAGAGCGATCTTGACCGTTTCTACAATGGCGTCTATCTGCTCCTGGATGGCCACCCGGATTTCCTCCGAATCAATGGCCAGGATCTTGGGAATACCGGAAACAAGATCACGACCCTTGACTTCAATGGTTTCTACTTTGTCCGGGTCAGGATAAGCATTTCCAATTGTGGTTTTAATAATCTCGGCGGTCCTTTCACCGATCAGCAGGTTGTATTTGCGTTTTATATACTGGATAATGGCTTCATCCATCTTATCGCCGGCCACCCGCAGGGATCGGCTGTAGACGATACCGGCCAAAGAGATCACAGCCACTTCGGTGGTTCCACCACCTATATCAACCACCATATTACAGGTCGGTTCGGTTATGGGCAGGTTAGCCCCTATGGCTGCCGCCATTGGTTCTTCAATCAGAAAGACCTCCCTGGCACCGGCCGACTCTGCTGATTCACGCACAGCTCTTTTTTCTACCTGGGTAATACCGGAGGGAACAGCTATAATAATCCTGGGACGTACAAAAGAACGCCGGTTGTGCACCTTCTGGATAAAGTGGCGCAGCATTGCTTCGGTAACTTCAAAATCCGCTATCACGCCATCGCGCATTGGACGAATCGCCACAATGTTGCCCGGTGTCCGCCCCAGCATGTTTTTGGCCTCCAGGCCAACGGCCAACACGCGGTTTTTGGATCGACTATCAGTCCTCACCGCGACTACCGATGGTTCGCTCAAAACAATACCTTTGCCTTTGACGTACACCAAGGTGTTGGCTGTGCCTAGATCTATGGCCAAATCACTTGAGAAAAAACCCAGAATAGAGTCTACAAAATTCATACCGCCTCTTCAATCCATGGAATTGTTACTATCAACGAACCGGCATTGGTGCGGGCACCTTTGCGCCGATGTGCTACAATCGGCAGGAAATTGTCTGTCGACATACTGACCGCTACCAAATATTTAGTGTAATTTCAAGATGAAATTAAAAAAAGCCCGATTTAAACAAAGAGCCTTATCTTTCAAAAATCGTCACCAGTTCCATGACCGTGTCGTGAAGTTGGGGGCGGAAAAGCAAAATCTTGTCGTTCTCCCGGTTTGGATGAACCCTGTTGGTCAACAGGACCACTGTTACCTCCTTTTCCAGGTCGATCCAGAAAGAAGTACCGGTAAATCCGAGATGCCCGATGGTCGCCTGGGAAAAAAAGCGCCCCGTGGAAGAAGCATCAGCAGAAACCCGGTCGAATCCCAGGCTGCGACCTCCGGGCTGCCGGGTAATAAACTCGGCCACCAATTCATGATCAAAGGGCCCCCATCCTTTTTGGTCTCTGAAACTTGTGACCATTGCATCAAGCAGTTCCCATATGGCCCAGGCAGTTCCGAAAAGTCCGGCATGGCCTTCTATTCCACCTACCACGTATGCATTATCATCGTGTACCTGCCCTTTTAATACCCTGCCCCGCCATGGACAGCGCTCTGTGGCGGCAAACATACGCTTCGGCAGCGGCCCCTCAAGGTCAACGAAAAAAAGTTCTTTTTCAAGGTCCAGGGGCTTGTAAACTTTACTGGCGAGGTAATGGTCCAATCTTTGACCCGATACGGTTTCCACAAGTTGGCAAAGGAGCATGAAACCCAGGTCGCTATAACATGTTGTGGTTCCCGGCGCGGACTCAAGGGTTTCCCTGGCAAGCATATGGCGCAGTGCATTTTTCCGGATTTCGGGGGCAATCAGGCGCAGGGTTTGGAAATAGGGCCTGTAAGCAGGCAGGCCACTGCGATGAGAAAGCAGATGGCGGACAGTAATACCTGCTTTGGAAGTATGTTCCAGATGCGTCAAAAAACACCCTATCTCCTGGTCCAGTTCCACCAGGCCTTCCTTGATCAGGGCCATGACCGCAAGAGAGGTTGCAAGAGGCTTTGTCAGGGAAGCCAGGTCAAAAACAGTTTCACAGTCAACCCTCTTTCCGCTTGCTGTATCAGTCACGCCAAAAGCCCTGTGGAAAATCACCTGTCTGCCAATGGCTACCAACAGCACTGCAGCCGGGAAAACCCCCTGTTTCAGCCCATTCTTGATCCGGCTTGCAAGCTGCCCTTGAGGGTCAAGGTCGTTACATGGTTGGCGTAAATGTTTTCCCATCAGGCCACGTTTGATATCACCTGTGATAACTTCCCATTTTCCGTGTCAAGCTCTGCAAACGCACCATGAACAAAGGGATAATTAGGGCCATCGTGTCCCAGCGGCAGCCCGGCCAATAGGGGCACATCCTGCGCCTCTGCCAGAGACATGAAAATCCGGTTAACGCTTTGAAGGTCATCACAGCCGCTAAATCTTCCCAGGGCAATACCCATAATTTTATCAAAACAGCCTGCCTGCTGCATTTGATATACCATCCTGTCTATTCGGTAGGCTTTTTCGCCGCAGTCTTCCAAAATAAGGATACAGCCCTCGAATCTCGGTGAAAAATCTGTGCCGACCAGGTGGCAAAGACTTGTAAGGTTGCCCCCCACCAGGGGCGCACAAACCTTGCCGGGCCTGCGAGGAAGTCCCTGGGTTGCCGGCAGTGTAAATTCTGCTTTGCCCAAGATCAGGCGCTTCAGGGCAAGTTTTTCATTTTCGCCGCTTTGAGCCAAGGTGGTAATCGTGGGACCGTGAATAGTGGCAAGCTTCAACCTTGACCATACAGCCCACAAGACAACGGTAAGATCTGAAAACCCAATGATCAGCTTGTGGTCCCTGGCCAGAAGATGATAATCGATCAGATCCAGAATCCTTTGACTGCCGTAGCCGCCTCGGGCAGCTATTATTGCTTTAACATCTCCTGCTGCCATTAAAAAATTGAAAATTTCCGCCCTGTGCTGATCACTTCCAGCCAAAAAGCCTTCTTTGGCAAACAGCCCTTCCGGAAGCCTGACATCAAAGCCCATTTGCCGCAGCGTATCCAGCCCGGCTTCGAAACGTATTGGGTCGAAATGGCTGGCCGGGGCTGCGATTCCAATGCTGTCGCTTTCTTTAAGGAACCTGTACATGGTCGGCCGAATGTGCATCATGGGAGACAATGTAACCTAGAAACTGGCTTGACACAACCTGTCAGCGATGGTAGGTGACTATTTTTGCGTCGGGGCGTAGCGCAGTCTGGTAGCGCACTTGAATGGGGTTCAAGGGGTCGGAGGTTCAAATCCTCTCGCCCCGACCAATGGTTTCCAAAGAAATCGAGGAGGGTACGACAACCCTCCCCGATTCTTTCTGTGAGCCCCAAAACCGTGCCGCTCAGTTGAACAGGTAGCATTTATTGCCTGCCCCGCCGATGGAGAGGATCGAAACCGCAGCCCCTCCACAGAATCCCAAAGCGCAGCTTCTTCATGTGGTTCTCCTTCCCCACTCCAGGCAAAAAACTGTCGTGCAAAAACAGGCCGGGCAGCTCAGCAGGCTGACCTGCTTCCCATCTATCTGTTGCACTTTGTTTACTGGAAATAAAAATGCATGGGTAACACTTTCGAGGTTGATATCGCCGGCTTGGGATTTAATCACCAGCAGGATTGCCGTAAAAAGAAAAGCCGGGCTGCCCACAGCGTCCATTCAGGTATCGTATAATTAAACTCGGACTTAGAGAAACTGGAAATATGGTCTTTTTATTTTCCAAGCATCTCAAATATTACATTTAATATTTCCTTGTTGCCTTGAAATTCAAGGCTAAATTTTCTTGAGCTTTCTTTTCAATCCTCCAAGACAAAATAAACCGGTCCCCAAAAGGAGCAGGGTTGATGGTACTGGGACTGGAGACAAATTTGCCTGCGTCGGGCGACTGACAAAATTGATGCGCAAAAATCATTAATGCCATCCGGTGGTTGCGGTCCTGCATGCACAGACTCAATAAACCCTAGCGGGCGTTTTTTAAAGGGCTTTCGGATGCTCACCATATGCTGGTCTGATGGTGTCAGCTGCTTGCCAAAAGATACTGGCCGGCACCAAGATGCCGGCTAAAAAAGGGACGCGCAGTCAAGCTGATCTTTGTGCACGATAAACACAAAAAAGACTGGCTGGCACTGCTGTCAACCGACATCCATCTCCTGGACGAAGATATTGTACGCATTTACGCTAAACGCTGGGAGATCGAAGTGTTCTTCAAAATGGCCAGACAGCACCTCAAGCTGGCCAAAGAAATCCAGTGCCGCGACTATGATGCCTTGTTTGCCCATACGTCCTTAGTCTTTATGCGCTATATGTTTTTGGCCTATCAGTGCCGTATCGAAACCGATCATCGTCCTTTTGGCGATCTTTTTTACTTCTGCTGCGATGAAGTCAGCTATATCTCGTTTATAC
>JALVQM010000022.1 GCA_027025615.1 Desulfobacteraceae bacterium
GCGTTGGTCAGAAAAACCCCCTCAGCAGACCTTAAATCGCGGTGCCTGACCGTTTTTTGCTGAATGTCGTATCCTCTGCCTGCCAGCAAGCGGGTTACGCACGCTGTCATCACTCCCGGCAAAGCGGCTGTCGAGATCGGCCGGATCAAAGTATTTCCATAAACAAGCAGCAGGTTGGCCGTATTGGTTTCCGATACAGTGCCGTCCGGGTTGAGCACAAGGGCCTCGTGGCCCCCCTGCTTTCTGGCCCAGTCGCCTGCCTTGTGGTAGTAAAGATAATTGAGGGACTTGTGAGCAGCCAAAGGGCTTTGGCGGGCAAGGGGATAGGTGACAAGATCCAGTCCGGCTACACCCAAAGCCTTTAGCCGGTGGACATACGGCTTGGCGCTGACCACCAAGTTATAATCAAATGGCGGTCTGTGCCGGGTACCGAAAGCAGCCATAATCTTAAGCCTCGCGCTACTATTTCCCAGGCCGTTGGCCTCCAGCACCTGTTTGATCACCGCCTGCCAGTCCACGTCCGGCCCGGGCAGACGAAAAAGTTCCTTCCAGCTGCGGTGGAACCTTGCCAGATGATCACCCAGCAGCGCCTGCCGGCCGGCCAGGCTGCGAATAGTTTCAAAAAAGCCAAAACCGTATTGCAAACCAAGACTTGTTACCGCCACACGGGCCTTGTCAGTGTCGGTAATCCTCCCGTTGAACCAAATCCGTCCGTATCCAGATTCCTGCTGGAATCCACCTATGGCTTCCATCAGGGTTCGACCCTTGTCCAGGGTTTCCTGGTACTCCGCCTCGGGGTCGGAATCGTAAACGATGCCTCCGCCGACAGAAAAAATCAGACGATTACCCAGCACCGTGGCGGTCCGAATAGCGATGGAAAGATCAAGCGTGTCATGAAAGCTGAAGTAGCCGATTGAGCCGGTATAGACATGCCTCCGGCAAGGTTCCAGCTCATCGATAATCTCCATGGCGCGCACCTTGGGACATCCGGTTATGGAGCCTCCGGGAAAGGTCGCCCTCACAAGATCGATGGCATCTTTTGACTCTTCAAGCTCACCTTCGACCACGGAAACCAGGTGATAAACATTACTGTAAGCCTCGATCCGCTTGTGCTCGGCTACCCTTACGCTGCCGGCACGGCATACCTTGCCTATATCGTTACGCAAAAGATCAACTATCATTGCAAGCTCGGCTGCATCCTTGGGGCTTTCCAGTAACTGTTTACGGTAGGCAGCGTCCAGGCCGGAATCTGAACTGCGCGGCCGGGTACCCTTGATCGGCCGGGTTTCGACCCTGTCTCCCTTTCTCAGCAGAAATCGTTCCGGTGAAGTTGAGACGATCTGATAATCTCCGGCGTTGATAAAAGCGAAAAACGGGGCCGGGTTCATCTGGAAAAGACGGATGAAAAGTCGATAAGGATCCCCATCGAACCTGATACTGAAACGCTGTGAGAGGTTTACCTGGTAAACATCTCCGGCGGCAATATATTCCCTTGTCCTGGAAACCGCGGCAAGGTAATCAAGCCTGTCAAAACTGGATTCGAAACCCTGTGCCGATGATTCCCATGGGGCCGGCGACGGCAGCGGGCTGCTGAAAATTCTTTTGATTTCTAGCAGTTTACCCCGAACATCCTCGCCCGTGTCCCGTTGCAGACCATAGGCCGTGGTTTTGCCGTTCATTCTATCATGGACCACCGCCACTGCCGGGCTGTAAAAAAGCAGGTGGGGCAAGCCCAGGTCATCCACGCTTGTCCCGGGCAAATCTTCTATCAGGTCTTTCAAGTCGTAGGCCAGATAGCCCATCAGTCCAGCGCAAAACGGAGCCTGGTGCAAGTATTGGGGCACGCTGCAAGTATTGATAATCCAACGGATCACCTCAAAGGGGTCGGCCTCAAATCTGAAAGCCTGCCCGTCGATTTTGATTTCCACCTGTCTGCCCCTTGCCCGCACCTCAAGCCAGGGACAAGCACCAATTATGTGATACCGGGCACAATCCTGCTCTCCCCCCGAAGCCAGGACTACTGTCCCGGGCACTTCTGCCAGCCGGGCGCCAAGCTCAACCAGGGAAGCCGAACATTCCAGTTCGGCCCGGACAACTTCAGTAATGCGACCCAGCCGGAGACAAATCCGGTTGTCAGGTTCCCACTTCATGGATCACCTATCGACAACAGCCGCTATGCCGGTATGTACGGCTCTGCACTCAACCGTTTTAAATTTATCACCGTCTATTGCTTTCAACGGCCCGCAGCTTAAAAAATTAGCTACCAAAAGAGAACCCCACTGGGTAAGAAAGCTTTCCGGGTGAAACTGGACCCCGAAAAGAGGGTACCGCCGGTGGGCCAGGGCCATGATAATACCTTGGCGGTTGGAGGCGGTAATTTCCAGGTCCTGTTCCAGAGCGGCCGGATAGGGCTGAACAACAAGAGAATGATAGCGGGCGGCAGTAAAAGGTGAAGGAATACCGGCAAAAATACCTCGTGCCCCGTGAAACACCTGGCTCGTTTTGCCATGCCAGGGAACCGGAGCCCGCACAGTCCGGCCGCCAAAAACCTCGTTTATGCACTGCATTCCCAGGCAGACGCCCAAAACCGGGATAAAAGGATAAAATTGCCTGATTAGCGGTTTCGATACCCCGGCATGGTCCGGATCCCGTGGTCCTGGGCTTACCAGCAGGTAATCGGGTTGCAGTTTTTGGGCCTGGCCGCAGGTGATCCGGTCTGCCCGTACCACCTCGATTTCAAGAGGATAAATCTTGAACATCTGAACCAGGTTGTAAGTAAACGAATCATAGTTGTCGATAACCAGCAGCCTGGCCACGGAGACCTCCCGGCCCTATAAAAAAAGCCACCCGGTTTGAGCCTGGGTGGCCTAAGGCCTATTGCATAACTCAAATTATTAAACCATACTTTCTGGAAGGTTTTTATCCTTAATAAACTTTCCAGTCAAGCCGGAACTTGCTTCTACTTGAACCACTTGCGGACCTTGTCCACCAGGGATACACCCTGGCTAAGGGCCTTGCTGACAACAGAAACCGGGGCTGACCCGGCAACCGGCGGGGCCTCAGGATCCTTGTGCCCCCTGGCCTTGCCCATTTCCCGCAGACTCATGTAACCAAGTATTATCGAAACCACCCAGGGGATTGAATCCATGTAAAGCTGGCCGGCAAAGGTAGCCGGACCGCCGCCTTGGGAAAAAACAGAAGCAATCTTTTCCCAAGTGGAAGCATCCGCCTTGTCAGGAAACCGCATCACTCCGAATACGTACTCGAAAACATTGAAAGAATGAATCCCTATTTTCTTTAAAAACGGTAACCAGGACAAAAGTATATTCTGCAACAAATCGACTATAACAAGGTAAAAGGGAAACAAAACGTAATGGACCATCAGGCGTACCGTCCAGGGCCGCGTAGTCATCCGCATGATGGCGATCTTGTTGGCCGCCTCTGTATCCAGACTCCCGGTGATGTTCCGGTCTACCAGTCCGATTTCAATTGCCAGGCGTTCATTTTGCCTGGCGTACATGTCAACCTGTTTGGCCATTATTTCTGCCCAGCGATTCTGTTGATCGGCTGGCATGTTCTCTATTTCTGTTCGCAACTCATCCGGAGTTGATGCCTGTGATGGCTTGCCTGTAATACTTTCTATGGTTTCCTTGCCTTTGTTAAACAGCTCGGTAACCTTACTTATGGCGGTAATGATGGTCGGTATTGCTGCTAACAATTGCAACATGGTTTTGCCTCCATGGTTTCAGGACTAGACGGCGAACTGCTCAGGTATCAGCCCGTTGTCTGATAACACAGCATAAACCTGGCCGGGATCCATGCTCTTCAGGGGGTTGCCGCCAGGCTTGAGCTGGGCGTGTGGATATTCCCGGAAATTGTGCCAATCCCCGGCCCAATACAATCCCGCCTGCCTTACTGCTTCACCGTATGCATCCCAGTACGACTTGGCCTTGAGATAGTTCCAGGCGGGCTTGCCGCCGAGCAGGGGAACTGCGTCAAATGCCTGGCCGTAATTGTGCCATGATTCGCCGGGACCGGCGTTGGTTACGTGCTCTCCATAACAAGGCCCTACACTTTCCAGGACATCTGCAAGAAAAACATAGCCCATGTTACGAAACTTGGAAATTTTCAGATCAATCTCCTTACGTGACCGGGACTGGCGAAAAAGCCTGGCCTGTTCTTCCAGTGGCCGCAGGGTACAGTATATAAGCAAATCAAATCCACCGGCTTCCTGGCATGCCCGTTGAACAATTCGGGCCTTTTCCTGCAGTTTTTCTACAAGATCTTCCAGTCTGCGCGACGCCATGACAATTTCTCCTTGATGAAAAACATTAAGAAGGCTCCCAAGCCTGGTTTTGGAAAACCTAATTCAGCTTTACTTTGTTGCTTCTCAGGCTACCGTATTTAAGTAAAAATAAACCGCGCATATCGCCAAAACACAAACATGTGGTTTTAATCCTGATTATAAAAATAGTCCACCTTATCCTTGTCCGGTTCTGTTTGCTGCTTTTACCAGCCTGAAGCCCGCCCAAGACTTCCAGCCGTAAAAGATTTGCCACCAAATTAAATGGTTTTTGCCTTTCTTGTAGTTATTACGCCAAGTCAAAAAGGTACTTTTGTCTTATAATCCCTGGAGCTAATAGTTGAAATTTAAACCGGATAGTACATTTTGTATTTTCTCGCGGCGGACGGCTTTCCTGCAAATAATACCAGAAAATCGACAGACCGTGATCGGCCCAGTATTCCAACGTTTTTAAAACAGCATTACCTGTGTGATGATCGCACCAGCACAATGGCGATTGCAGCCAAAAAGAGTTTTCGTTGTTGATGGAGCTTAAGGTTTGGTGCCGATATCCTCTGGTTCGGAACTGAACACCGTTTGCGGACCCTGAACAAGCAAGCGACAACAATTGCGGAAAAAGCTATGATATAATTATTTTCTATGCAAACAGAAATAGTTTGTCAACGACACATTACGGATTGCAGCAATTCCTGCAAAGTTTGGTTTATTGTATACAAGCTATCACCCGGCTTACGCCCGAAGCTATATATATGTCGCCCTCTGCAAGGGCTTGGAAAACTGTTGAACCGGCTATGACGACCATAGCCATGATAGCCAACGGTTACCCAAGGCTGCATACCCCTTTTTGAAGAAATGTTCTTGCCAGAAAAACCCCCGCAGGAGGCGGCACTGAAATTGTTACGGCCCAAAAACAAGATTTTCCCAAGGCCTGGTGGATCGTTGAATCTACAATGCGTGCTTAAAATGCCATGCCCGGCATTTACTAAAAAATATCAGAATTCTGAAATCTGTCCAAACCCCATTTCATTCTTTTTACCCGGGTCATTGTCTTATAAAATACGGCAGCAACAAAATAACCAACCCCAACAGAACAAGAAGATAAACATTTGATACAAAAAATGGAAAAATACAGAGAACCAAGCCGCTTACCAGGGGAACCAGCGCCTTTCTCCGTTTGCCGTAAACAAAATAAGCTGCACCAAAAGCGCTGAAGATAATTGCCCAGGCAATCCATGCAGTTCCATGCATCTTGCTTCTTCCTTTTTCCGGTAAGCTTTACCGCCTGGGTGCACTTGCTTGTTGTTCCCTCAACAATTCTGCCGATTCTGAGGACAAATAACGGCTGAATTAGTCATTTGCCTGGAACTTGTTTCTCGATCCTGAAGCTGTCTACACACCGCTTCATCCTGGCGGACAGTCCCGGCCACTGGATCTCGGCTGCAGTGGCTGTAACCAGATAAACCTGATTATTCCTGCTAACGGCCCTGGCATACCAGTGCAAGGCCAGCTCACCCATCCTGCCGGCATATTCCCAGACGGCCTCGTCAGGATAAATTTTTTCTTCCAGTACCTTGAATTTCCCAGACTTAAACTGGCTTCTAGTCAGGCGGACATAATCTTGAATCGAACCACGATAAGGCTGAACCGTTACATTGACATTGGGTGCAAACTTGTCGGAAACCGGCAAAAACATGACCAGTACCGTATAGGCTGAGCCAGGATTGCGCTCTTCCAGAGCGGTAATTGAAAAACCGCTTTGGTTGAAAAATAGCCGGCTGCAGGTTTTATCGGCTGCAGCGCAGGGCAGGGTAATTAACAGCGTCAGCATTGCAAGCAAAAATTTTTTCATGTTAATTTCCGTTTTTCCTGCTGCGGCTGGGCAGCAAATCAAAGTGGACAAACCAATTACCGGCGCATAATCACGCCAAAAGCAAAGACATTTTATATACAATATCACCAATAGACAAACATTGCCGCTGCTGTGGCCAGAATTACCCAGCTGCAGTAAAAAACAACCCCGCTCAGATTAAGTCCTTTCCAGGGACTCTGACAGGTTTTGAAAAGTTTCGGAGCCTCGGGAACATTTCTGGTAAGCTCAACGAGCTGATTATAAATAAGGAAATAACCCATATGACGACTTATAATAAAGTACAGCCCATAAACGGCAAGCGCCGCGTCTGTTGCTATGACGACCCATACTGGTAAAACCCCTTTTATGAGACTGGCCTGAGTGAGCAAAAAAGCATTAAACCCTGTAATTGCTCCAACGGCCCAAAACTGTTCAGTCGTGCATTTATCCATCCTCTGTTGGAGTATACCGATAAGGGCACTTTTCAAGAGGTTTTCCTTTTATCTGCGTTTGAATATATGTTCGTACACGGCCAGGCGGGCAGTCTTGGTCAAAGATAAGATCTTCAACGCTTTAGCGGGCTGTGGAACTGAATGCAAACCGCCTTCACTTTTGCGACACAAAATCAAAAACAACCCAGGTATTTTTAATCAAACTGGATTCAGGTTTTTCAAAACGCGTATCAAAACAACTACCTGTTATCAAACCAGGTTGCAATACTATTTTAAACTATTGAATATTGGAAAACACGGTCGGGATATACTTTTGTAAGCGGCTGTGGTAAAAATCCGACCAGAATACGATCACAGGGAGCAGGTGGTGCAAAATACCCTGATAATATTCAGCCGCTACCCGGTTCCGGGCAAGGTAAAGACCCGGCTTACAGAATACCTGGGTCCGGCCGGAGCTGCCGAGCTGCAACGATTTTTAACAGAAAGAACCATCCGGATTGCCCTGGAAGCCCGTCGCAAAGCGGCTTTCAATATCGAAGTCCATGGGGCAGGCGGAAGCAGGAAAAAATGGCGCCGCTGGCTCGGAAAATATCCGCTTGTATTCAGGAAGCAGGTAGCGGGCGACCTGGGCCTGCGCATGCAAAAGGCCATCGAAATCGCCTTCGGGCAAAACAGTGGCCCGGTGGTACTTGTAGGAAGCGATATTGCCGACCTGCAACCCAAACACCTGGAAACGGCTTTTGCAAATCTGCGTAGCTACCATGTAGTGCTGGGACCCAGTACCGACGGCGGGTATTTCCTGGTTGGCCTGCAAAGACCGAAGGATATTTTTTCCGACATTGCATGGTCTCGCCCGAATGTGCTTCACCAGAGCCTGGGAAAAACAGCCCGCCTCGGTCTTTCCCATGCGCTGATCAAGCCGGCCACAGATATAGACACACCCGACCAGGTTAATGCGTTGTTTCCTCATATGACCGCAAAGCCTTATCTGTCGGTAATTATCCCGGCCATAGATGAACAGGCAGAGATAACAGCTACCATTGAAAATGTCCGTTGCGCCGACAGCGAGATAATAGTGGCCGATGGCGGCAGCCGGGACCGGACCAGGTTCCTGGCCGCCGAGGCCGGGGCCCAGGTTGTGGACTGCAGGCGGGGCCGGGCAAGGCAAATGAACATGGCCGCGGCCAGGGCAAGGGGCAGAGTGCTGCTTTTTTTACACGCAGACACCCGCCTTCCACCGGGCTTTCTGGACGAAATTTTTGAAACCCTGATGGACCCCGGGGTTATCCTTGGGGCTTTCAGGTTCAAAACAGATTTTCCGTCATCCTTTTTAATGGGATTTATTGAAAAGGCGGCCAACCTGCGATCACGCTTTTTACAGCTTCCTTACGGAGATCAGGCTTTTTTCATGAGACGCCCTGATTTTTTCCGCCTGGGTGGTTTTCCGGAAGTAGCTCTGGCCGAAGATCTTTCCCTGGCCCGCAAGGCTACAAAGGCTGGTCGTATCGGTCTTGCTCCCTCGGCCGCAATTACATCTGCCAGGCGATGGCAAAACCTGGGTCTTTTTCGAACCACCCTGATAAATTACCTGGTGGCAGCTGCCTGCATGGCGGGAGTTAACCCGGATCGTCTGGCAAAATTATATTATCGGGGAAACAAATAAAAATCATGCCTGAATCCGCGGGTTTTCTTAAAGCGCTGGTGGCCAACGCCCAGGGTGAAATCTTCGAGTTGCCTGAATACGTCGCCCTGGGTGCAGACGGCAGCCGACTTGAGTACTTGACTGTTGAAAACACACGGCCGCTGCAACACGGAGCTGAGTTGATGCTCCTGCCCGACCGCAAGGTACTGGTATACAGCCTGGCCAAAAGGAAAATAGAACAACTGGAGCACAACCCTTACGATCCTGCCGAGCGCATATTCCCTGTTGCGGCCTTCAATCCGCCCGGGTTGATGATTACTCATACCTGTGCCCACGTAAAACCGGCAGCAGCGCCCTTGTTGCCCCTGTTTTCCTATGGTGCCGTTGGGTGGCATAGCAGGGGATTCCGATCAGCCACGGTGGTTGTCGATAACGAACCGCGCCAGGATTTACGACAGATGCCCCGGGATAAAATCATTGCCGGGGTAAAGGCTATGGCCAAGACCATGGCCGCCAACCGATTGCGCCGCCACCTTGAAAAATGCGCCCTGGTCTATGGCTGTCCGGCAGGCAAGAATTTCTTTTTGGGTCGCTATGAAGCTCCCTTACCCACATCCCGGACCTGCAACGCCCGTTGCCTGGGGTGTATTTCCTGGCAACCGGAAGGAAAACTACCCAGCAGCCAGGACAGAATAGATTTTACTCCCACCGCCGAAGAAATCGCCCAGGTGGCCCTGGCCCACATTGAAAGGGTTCCCAGGGCGGTGGTCAGCTTCGGCCAGGGCTGCGAGGGTGACCCTCTCATGGCTGCCGATGTAATCTCCAGGGCCATCGCTATAATCCGCAGCCGGACGACAGCCGGCACAATCAACATGAACACCAACGCCAGCCTGCCTGATACCATGCAAAAGCTTTTCGATGCCGGCCTGGACAGCATCCGGGTCAGCCTCAACAGCCTCCGCCGGGCCTGCTACCTGGCTTATTTCCGTCCCGGCAGTTACAGCTTTGAAGACGTTCTGGAAAGTATACGGCGGGCCGTGACCAGCAATGTTCACGTGGCCATAAACTATCTCAATCTGCCCGGATTTACCGACACTGAAGCCGAAAGCCGGGCGCTTTTCAATTTTCTTGAAAAATACCGGATCCAAATGATCCAGTGGCGCAACCTGAATTACGACCCACTGGGCTATCTTGAAACCATGGCCAGGGCAGGCGACCATGGCAAGCCGGTCGGCATGCAAAGTCTGCTTTCAGAAATCCGTTCCAGATACCCGGATTTGGTTTTCGGTTATTTCAATCCGCCAAAGGAAAAATTCAACCTCCACAGCCAATCAAAAGGTAGCACGGGGACATGAAGTGGATCCAAGCCAAGGTGGTTTTTGAAAGTGATAACTCCGGCCTGCTGGCCGAGGCCATCGCCCAGGTGTTTCATGACCTGGGCTGCAAAGGGGTTATTATCGAAGATCCCGGCACGCCCCAAGGCCTTGACTGGTGTGACGAGCTTCCAACCATGCCGGATAAACCGGCGGTATGGGGCTATTTTTCTGAAAAACATGATGTTGCTGCCCTAAGGAAAGCGTTGGAAACAGACCTTGCAAAACTTGCCACCGGTCTAGGTTTTTTCCACCAGATTCATTACAACACAGTGGCCGAGGAAGATTGGTCTGAGTCCTGGAAGGCTTTTTTTAAACCCACTCCGGTTGGCCGCCGTCTGGTGGTTAAGCCCAGCTGGAGCAACTGGCAGCCCGCCCCTGGGCAGCTAGTGGTAGAAATCGATCCGGGCATGGCTTTTGGAACAGGCACTCATCCTTCCACGGCCCTTTGCATGGCCCTTCTGGAAACTCATCTGCCGCCGGGCGCGTCTTTCCTGGACATTGGTACCGGCAGCGGCATCCTGATGATTACCGCCGCCCGCCTGGGTGCCGGGATGGTCTGGGGAACCGATAACGATCCCGTGGCGGTCGAAGTTGCCCGCAATAACCTGCTGGCCAATAAACTCGATCCCGGACAATTTAAAATTATCAAAACAAATCTGGTAGAGGGCATTCAGCAACGTTTCCAGGTATTGGCGGCCAACATCCTGGCAGGGGTAATAATCGAGCTGGCACCAAGGCTGGACCACGTCATGCAGCCGGGAGGGCTGTTCCTCTGCTCAGGTATAATTGAACCCCAGGCTGAACAGGTAATAAAAGCCCTGGAAAACCAGGGCCTCAACATTGTGGACAGTATCACTGAAAAGGAGTGGATTGCCCTGGCCGGCCGGTTCCATCATGGTTGATGAGCAGATGCCAGAGCAACTACCCGGGACGCCGGCACCAAATCTACTTCGGCTTTTAGTTTCGGAATCATCTCTTCCAGGACCTCGCAGGTTTTAGGGTGGGGATGAGCGATGCCTATTGCGTAACCCTGTCTTTTTGCCCTTTTGACCAGCAACTTCAGTTGGTTGCGGATAAACATACTATCGTCGACATGATCGATGAAAACATCCCGCTGGGCAAAAGGCAGTTTCAGCAATTGGGCCGATGGCCGACATACGGTATCGGCTGTGGTACGGCTGTCGATGAAAAAAAGACCTCTTTTTTTGAGAATTGAAAAAATCTGACGCATCTGGGCATCCATGCTGGTTAGCCGGGACCCCATGTGGTTGTTTACTCCGGCCACTCCATTTACGTCAGCAAGGTCACGCTGCAACTGTTCAATAAGGTCGTCCGGCGACATGGAAGACAGCAGGGCGCCGGGTCCTGGCTTTACACTGGGATACTCCATGGGCTCCATGGGCAGATGGAGCATGATTTCATGTCCATGTTCACGGGCAGCCACCAGGATCTTCCTTTTGAATGGAGCAAAGGGAAGCATGGAAATGGTTATTCCCTTATCCAGGTTGACCATCCGGCGCCCCAGGTCTGAATCATAGCCCATGTCGTCGATAATGATCGCAACCTTGGCCTTGTGTCCAATCCGTGCTGAAGGCCTCTGGATTACCGGAGGTGGCGGTGGAACCTTAGCTGTAAAAACTTCATAAGCCGGTCGCCCGGACGCCTTTTCGGGTGCCTGGGCCCGGTCATGGAGCCAGAGGGGCCGGCGCAGGAGAAAAAAATTTACCAACCAGGCTGCTGCAACCACCAACACAACCAGAATCACAAGACTGGCAATTATCCTTGGAAAAACTGCCGGCTTTTTCTTTTTCCTCCGCCTGGACTTCTTTTTGCTTTTAACCGGACGACGCTTAGCCATTGTTAGTCTGCTTGAATACTTGGTACCCGATCAGGATATCCAGGGCCCGGCTGACCTGACTGTCCCGCAACAATTGGTTGACGTCCAGGGGACTTATCCTGGATTGTACCTTGGGAGGCAGTTTGCTCTTTTCTTTTTCCCGGTCTTTGGAAGACTTGGACCGGGTATCATTTGGTTCAGCTCCCAGGTGGTTCTTTAGATCTTTTTCCTTAATGGTGCGTTCAGTGGCAGCCTTGGCATCGCTTTCCAAAATCCTTCGGGCAACAAAAATGTCCGGCTCTACCCCCTTGGCTTGAATAGAACGTCCACTGGGAGTGTAATAGCGGGCTATGGTCAACTTTAGGGCATAGCCATCGGACAGGTTTTCAATAGCCTGTACCGAACCCTTGCCAAAGGAAGTTGTGCCCAGCAACAGTGCCCGCTTGTGGTCCTGGAGGGCGCCGGCCACGATTTCCGAAGCACTGGCGCTGCCACCGTTTATAAGCACAACCATAGGATAAGAACGCGACTTGGCGTTCTTGTGGGCCTTGTAAACCCTTACATGGGCCCCTTTGCGGCCCTTGCTTGACAGGATCACCCCCTTATCCAGAAACAAATCACAGACTTTGATAGCCTGATCCAGAATTCCGCCGGGATTGTCCCTTAAATCCAGAATCAGGCCCTTCAGGGGGGGCTTGGCTGATTCCATGGTATCCAGGGCGGCCACCAGGTCATCGTAGGTATTGTCCCGGAAATTGGTCACCCAGACGTAACCATACCCTGGTTTTAGAATAGCCGACTTGACGCTGTGAATCGGAATAACATCCCTTACCAGGGTAAACTCAAGGGGTTTTGGTTCACCTTCGCGGATTATGGTAACAACCACCTTGGTACCCTTTGGACCTCGCATCCGGTTGACCGCATCCCTCAGGTTGTCCGTCTGTTTTCCGTCAACCTTGACTATACGATCTCCGGCTTTTATCCCGGCCCTGTAAGCGGGCGTGCCTTCTATGGGTGCAATGACTGTTACCAGGTTGTCTCTCATGGTCACGTGAATCCCGATTCCGGTAAATTCACCATGGGTGTCTATCTGCAGTTCCCTGAAAGCTTCAGGCGTAAGCAAGGCAGAATGGGGATCTAGACTGCCGACCATTCCCTGGATGGCGCTTTCTATCAATTTCTTTTCATCTACCGGATCCACATAGTTTTGCTTGATAAGATCAAGAACATCTGTAAAAAGCTTCAGTTCCTTGTAGGCGGGTTTGGCATCAGCCGTAAACTCCAGTTGAAAACCCGGGGCCATAACCCACACCAACCCGGCTAAAATCAGAAGCAGGGCTGCCTTGGGCAATATGCGTTTAGGCGACATGTATCTCTCCTTTTAAAAATCTAATGTTTGAGCCAGTCCATGGGATCCAGGGGTTTGTCACGATGTCTGATCTCAAAGTGCAGCCCCGGTTCCATCAAAGCACCGGAGTCTCCCACGGTAGCAATAACTTCACCCCTGTCCACGGCTTCACCCTTGGCCTTGAACATTTCTTCAAGATGGGCGTATACCGTGTAAAAATGATTGCCATGATCTATGATAAGCAGGTTGCCATAGCCCGCCACCCAATCGGCAAACATTGTATAACCTTTTGCAACGGCCTTTACCGGTTCTCCAGGATCTGCTTCAATGTCGATACCATTGCGAAAATTGATCACATTGAGCCGGGTGTCCCGGTAAGGGCCAAAAAAAGAAATTATTTTACCCTTAACAGGCATCGATAGCAACCCTTGTAGATGCTCAAAATTTCTGCCTGCAGCATTGCCATTGCTTCCGATGCCTTTTGCTTCTGGTTTGGGTAAAGCCGCCAGGGTCCGGTCCAACTCTTCAGCCGCTTGCTGCAAGACCGCCAGCTTCGCCAGGGCAGCTGTCTTTTCATTGCGCACCTTAGCCAACAATGTTTCGCGTCTTTTCATCTCGGAACGGAGGGAATCAACTTTTTCCGCCAATTCCCTTTGCAGGTGCGATTTTTCTTTCTGCTTGGCATTCAGGCTCTCCAAAAGTTTTTCTACTTCCGCCTGATCCCTAATCAATCCTTGCAGCAGATGCTCGTCGGTTTCCAGAATAGTTTCAAGGCCACGGCGTCTTACAACCAGGTCGAATAAAGAATCTGCTCCGGCAAACAACTGGGCGGTTCCAACCCAACTCAGTTTATACCAGGCCACCAACCTGGCCCCGACATAGCGAGCTGTTTCATCAACGCGGCTTTCCAAAACCAGTTTGCGGTTTTCGGCCGCGGCGATTTCCTTTTCCATTTTTGCAAGCTGACGCCGCAAAAGACGCACTTGCCTTCTAACCCTGTGCAAAGATCGTTCGGCAGTATAAATCCTTTTCACAAGCTCTTTTTCCCGGGAAGCAATCTGTTTCAGCCGTAGCCGGGAAATTTCAAGCTGCTGTTCCATATCTTCGGCTTCTTGTTGAGTTGCCTTGAGGTGAATCTTTCTTCCCTGAGACCGGTTTTGCTGGACCTTTATATAACCCGGAAGGCCGCGGATGTATCCTTTCCGGCCGGCATATTTGACCCGCAGCCATCCCTCTTGCTCAAATTCTATAATTACCCGCGAACCTTTCGGCAAACGGGCGATCACCGGGTATTTAATTCCTGGACCAGACCTGAGGTTAAGATCGTTGACCAGGATAGTTCCCTGGCTGACGCCTGCAATTGCCCGCAACGGCAAGGTAATCACCAGCAGCAGACCGCTAAGCATAAAAGCCCCCGCCAGTACCAGAGTCAGCCTACTGCAATGTTTCCGGAATGACCGGCTCATGTCTTTAAAAACTGTTTCAGAGAAATCAGGCAACCCAACAATCCTACCAGCATGCCGGCAACGACTATTGCAAGGCAGATCGGAGGTGAAAAAAAACTGATCAGCATCGCCCCGGCTCCCAGTTCTTCCTGAATTCGGGAGACAAAAGACCAATAACCGACAAATAGCACGGCCAGCCCGATAACCGAACCCACGGCTCCCAGAATGGTGCCTTCGAGGTAGAAAGGCACCTTGATAAAGGCGTCGGTTGCTCCCACCAGACGCATTATCTCAATTTCTTCGCGGCGGGAGTAAAGGACCAGACGGATTGTATTGGCCACGATAAAAACCGCGGCCATGAACAACAGACCGCCCACGGCAAAGCCGGCCAAGCGAAAAAGGTTGATCAATTGCGCAAAACGTTTCAGCCAACGCTTGCCGTATTCAACATCACTCACGGCCGCCAGGGACAATATCCTCTGGGCAACAATTTCAATTTCGGCCTCTGACCTGCCGGCCGGTAAAACGGTCACTTCAAATGCGTCGGGAAGCGGATTTTCCCGCAGGTCCTCCAATAGACCAGTTCGGCCGGGCATTCGCTGCTTAAGTCTGTCCAGGGCTTCGTCCTTGGAAATATACTTGATTTTCCGGACTCCATCGATGCGTTTTAGCTGAAAACGGGTATCAAGACGGACTGCTTCGCTGCTACCCGGCTTGAGATAAACCATCATCCTTACGCCTTTTTCCCAGGCATTGAGCATATTGCCAGCGTTCATGAAAAAAAGAGCAAAAGCGCAGGCTATCAGAATAGACAAGGCAATGGTGCCAATGGTGATTACCGTAAGAAATCCGTTTGCCAGGATATCATCCAAGGAACGCTTCAAATAAACCTTCATCGATTACCGCCGCAAATCATTTTCCTTCAACAGCAACACAACGTCCCTGCTTTAGATAGATCACCCTATGGGCCTCTTTCTGGATCAGATCCCTGTCGTGGGTTGCAATTATCACTGTAACACCCCGGGAATGAAACGACCTTAATAACTTAAAAATTGAATCGGCTGCCTCTGGATCCAGGCTACCCGTAGGTTCATCGGCCAGAATTATCTTGGGATCTCCAGCCATGGCCCGCGCAATGGCTACCCGCTGTTGCTCACCGCCGGAAAGGCTAGGGGGCAGGGCCTTTGCCCGGTCTTCCATGCCAACACTGCGCAACAAACTACGCACTTTTTTCTCAACCAGGCGTGGCTTTTTACCCTGGGCTTCAAGGACAAGAGCCACATTCCGGTAAACCGTCAGGGTAGGAATCAGCTTGTAGTCCTGGAAAACTATCCCAAACTTACGACGCAATTTAGGAATTGTTCGTCGGTTAATTCTGGCCAGATTCATACCGTCCACCAGGATCTGACCCTCGGTCAGGGCTTCTCCCAGGTACAAAAGCTTGAGCAAAGTGGTTTTACCTGCCCCTGAAGGGCCGGTAACAAAGACAAATTGTCCCTTTGCAAAATCCAGGCTGACATCATCCAGAGCCGCTTTGGAACCATAACGTTTAGAAACGTGAAACATGCGTATCAGTGCCTGGTTGTCTGGATTTTGTCTGACCGGCCAATCAGTAGGTTCCGGATTCAATGCCAAGATCAAATCTCCTGTTATCACTCAAACGATTTTCCCGGATAGCTGCATAATATTGCAAAACTACCAAGCCTGGCTTTTGCCGGTTTGAATCAGACTTACTATAGTATCTGAACTTGCTTTTTGCCTTGCCCCGGCTGCACCAGCTACATTTTTCAACCTCGTGTTAATTAGCATTGCAACCCATTGATGATCAAGTAAACAGACAACGAATTTCACGTACTTCCATGATATAAAACACAATAGCCGCCACAAAGCCCAGGGTCAATTGGTTTTCAGAATCATGGACAATTGACCACGTCAAATTAAACTGCTATGAACTCAGTAAGTTCAAGGAGTGCTGTTTTCAGTTTTCCTTGCGAAAAGCCTCCACTGAGACCCCAATCAGGCTTCTTCCCATCGGTGGAGGCTTTTTACTACCACAATTCAGCGTTACCGGTAATAGGGTTGGCGTTCCGGAGGCAATTAATGAAAAATGAAAAAATGAAAAAAGAACTTGTTGCAATGTTGTGCGCAAAATCGTTTCAATACAGTCCTGTTGCCAAGTTTAAACTGGTTTCCGGCAGAATGAGCAATTTCTATGTCAACTGCAAGCCAACACTTCTCAACCCGCGGGGGATGTATCTGGCGGGTCACCTGATGAACGACCTGCTGGCTGACTTTGCTCCGGATGCCATTGGCGGGCTGACTTTTGGAGCTGACCCCCTGGCAATGGCCACTGCCTTTGCCTCAGAGCTTATAGGCAAGCCGATCAAAGCCTTTTCCATTCGCAAAACAAAAAAGGATCACGGTATCTCTAGATGGGTCGAGGGCGATCTTGAGCCAGGCAGCCGGGTGGTGGTTGTAGATGATGTGGCCACAACGGGGGGGTCTACCATAAAGGCCATTGAGCGAGCCAGAGAAGAAGGCCTGCAGGTGATCGCTGCAGCGATACTGGTAGACCGCCAGGAGGGCGGTCTTAAAAATATCGGTCGGCATGTGGAAAATGTCAGGGCCCTGGTAACCCGCTCGGAATTGATGGAATTTTTAGGCCAAAGCTGACAACTTTTCCAGCGGCATGTAAGTAGCACTGGCGTCATCTGACTCCCAGGTAGTGACCCGCCTGACCCTGACATCATGGTCGTCCAGTTTTTCCTGAAGACGTTCCGCGATATAAACCGCAATCTTTTCCGAAGAAGGATTTCCTTCAAAAAAATCAAAATCGTTTAAAAAAGTGTGATCCAGGCGGTTTACAATTTCGCGGACATACTGTTTCAAAACTCCAAAGTCGATCAACACACCGGCCTCGTTGAGTTTGTCTCCACAAACACAGACCTCTACTTTCCAGTTGTGACCATGCAGGTTTTCGCACTGTTCGGCAACCATCCTCAATTGGTGGGCAGCTGCAAATTTGGTTATTATCCTCAGCTCGAACATTAGGGTTTTCTCCTTGATTAATGAGCGGCCCTTGAAACACCGGCCTTCAGAAAATTCTTAAGCTTTGTAGAAAGCTTTTTTTCTTCCAGGCGCGCAAATTCCTTCAACAAAGCTTCCTGTTTCTTGGTAAGATTGGTGGGAGTTTTAACTGTAAACTGGATTATTTGATCACCGCGTCGGCCGTTGCGTAAAGAAACAATACCCTGGCCAGGCAGACTTACGACATCTCCAGGCTGGGTGCCTCTGGGGATCTTGACCTTTGTTTCACCTTCAAGGGTGGGAACGCTGATTTCGTCTCCCAGGGCTGCCTGGACAAAAGATATGGGTACCTTGCAAACAACATTGTTTTCATCACGCATGAAAAATTCATGCGGTTTGACATGAATAAAAACATATAGATCGCCCGGTGGCCCGCCGTAGCTGCCGGCTTCTCCTTCTCCTGCCAGGCGAAGGCGTGACCCGCTGTCCACCCCCGCGGGAATTTTGACCGAAACCTTTTTGGTAACCATGATCCGGCCTGCCCCACCGCATTCTTCACAGGGCCTGGTAATAACCCGCCCCTGACCGCGGCACTGCGGACAAGTGGTCCTGATGGTGAAAAAGCCCTGGCTGCGTCCCACCTGTCCTGCGCCGCGACACTGGGGGCAGGTTTCAGGTTGCGCACCCGGGGCACACTGGCTCCCCTGGCATGAGGGACATGTGGAGTATTTTTCAACCTCGATTTCAGTTTCCACTCCGAAAGCTGCATCCAGGAATTCGAGGGTCAGGTCATAACGTAAATCAGATCCCCTCCTTGCCCTGGAGCCGGAATGGTTGCGGGATCCAAAACCAAAAAAGTCCTCAAAAATATCGCTGAAACTGGAAAAAATGTCTTCAAAACCGCCAAAACCTGAAAACCCCTGGCCTTCCAGTCCCTGATGGCCGTATTGATCATAGATCTGTCGTTTTTGTGGATCGCTTAGAACATTGTAAGCTTCAGCAGCCTCCTTGAATTTTTCTTCGGCCTCTTTGTCCCCGGGGTTACGATCCGGATGGTATTTTAGGGCTAGTTTTCGGTAAGCGGCTTTAATCCTGGTGGTACTTGCGTCGCGAGCAACACCGAGTACTTCATAGTAATCCCGTTTGATCGTCATAGCTTCTTCTTATGGCTTCTAAAATCAGGCTGTTATCAATATTGTAAAGCGGCTGGCGCTATGTTATGTTACATCTCTTTAGTTAATCACCTAATCTAATGCAACCAGAAAGGATGTCAATGAATAGCGGGCAACTGGATTTCATACGGGAAATGTTTGATCAAATTGCCCCGCATTATGATTTTTTAAACCGCTTGCTGAGTTTACGCCGGGATGTTTATTGGCGTAGCCAAATGGTTAAACAGCTAAGCCTGCCTCCTGCAAGCATGGTTCTTGATGTGGCTTGCGGCACAGCCGATGTGGCTTTGGAAACCTTACACCAGAATCCTACCGACTGCCGTCTTGTAGTGGGGGTTGATTTTGCTCCGGCCATGCTGGCCCTTGCCCGTAAAAAGATCCAGCGATCCAGGTTTTACGAAAAAATACAGCTGGCTGCTGCCGATGCGTTCCAATTGCCTTTTAAAAACCAGTCTTTCAATGCCGTCACGATCGCGTTTGGTATCCGTAACATCCAGGACAAAAAGACCGTACTTGATGAATTTTACAGGCTTCTTATTCCCTCTGGCACTCTCGCAATCCTGGAATTAGTAGTACCCGAACAACGCTTGATGAAAAAGCTTTATTTGGAATATTTTAACAAACTCCTGCCCACAATCGGAAGAATTTTTTCCCATCATCGTTTTGCCTATTCATATCTACCAGAATCGGTGGCAGGATTTCCTAAAGATGAAGATTTTTGCAAAATGATGAGCGCTGCGGGATTCAGGAATATTTTGTGCCGACGCTTTACATTGGGAATAGCGGCATTGTTCATAGGGCACAAACCATGACTATAGATCTGATTGCTTATTGCAAAACTGTTTCCATGGGGGCTTGTTACAGTCAGGGCCGGTTTCAGGTAAGCGCTGGATGTATCAGTTGAGAAACATAAACCCAATTGATGGATTGCGCCCCGGGTGTACTTAAAAACAATTGCAATCCCTGTACTGTGGCCTGATGTGGGTGGCCGATAACAACCGCGTAGCCGTGGTGACGGGCATAAAACAGGGCCCTTGACAACTGGAAACAAACCGCCCCGGGGTCCTGCCGAATATCTAGAAAAAAATGACGCCTCAAGGCTGCCAAATGCATGTAACGTGCTACTGAATATGCCTGGGAACGATTGGTGGTCAAACTGTCCACAAAGTATAAACCAAAGCGCTTAATAACGTCCATTACCTTGAAAACTTTTTCTTGATTTTGGGTAAAACGTGAACCCATGTGGTTGTTGATACCTACTGCATGGGGAACAGCTTCAATGTTAACATCCAGAATATTTTCAATCCGCTCTGGCGGGTAATCAACATAAAGGGCACCCGGACCCGGATCCAGGTTTGAGCGTATCGGCTCCATGGGTTGATGAAGAATTATTTCGTGCCCCCTTTGGTGAATTTCGGCAGCCAGATCAAGCGTGTAGAGAACCCGTGGAAGAACAGCGTAAGTTATCGGTATTTTGAGATCAAGAAATTCATGCGCCAGTTTGCGACTGAAACCAATATCGTCTATAATCAGGGCTAATCTGGGCCGTGCCTGGCATTTTGCCGAAGCAATGGCTTTTGGAGGTCTTAAGCTCGCCGCTGTCAAGGCTAGCATGCTTGCAACAAAAAACCTGCGTCGATTCATTTCAAAGACTTCATTTCAGTATGGTTGGGAATGTTTCGACCGTATATTATATCACTAAATTCTTACTATTGGGTAAGTATACATGTTATTGGGCTTGTTATCAACTGTTAATACTATATATGGTAGCTACAACTATGCTGAAGAGCTACGAACACCAAATAAATACCGGCCTGTTGATAATGCGGATAGCTGTTAGTTTAATGACCCTAACGGTGGTCATTACAATGCTACAAGCCGGTCATTCCGGATGGGTCGCTTTGGCATCTGATTTGCCGTTTGTCGGAAGCATTGGTCCTGGAGCGTTGTCAGGACTAATCTTGCTGGCTCTTGTGGTTGCCGGCGCTTTATGTTTGGCAAGAGGTTACTTATACAGGCTGGATTGCACCCTTTATGTGTCCGTATATGCAATATTTACCATGAATTGCCCGGGATCAGGCTATCAAACCTTCCCGGTGAAACAGGGGGTTTGCAATGCTAAATTCCAAGTTCTTTCTTGGTTGCCGAAAATTGCTCCATAGCAAAGTCCAGATCCTCGCGGCTGTGCAGAGCGCTTAACTGGACCCTGATGCGGGCCTTGCCCATGGGCACCACCGGATAGAAAAACCCCACTACGTATACTCCTTTTTCCAGGAGTCTTGCCGCCATCTTCTGGGCAACCACAGCATCACCTAGCATTATAGGGACTATGGGATGTTCTCCGGGGGTTATCTCAAAACCCAGTTCAGTCATTTTCTGCCTGAAAT
>JALVQM010000023.1 GCA_027025615.1 Desulfobacteraceae bacterium
GGGGAGTACTTTTTCTCCCAGGAACAGGTTGAAAGCTTCGGTCTGGGGCTGAACATCGTAATCCGGTGCAACCACCACGGCTCCGAAATTGCGCTCAAGCTTGTCAGGGCCTTTTCGCAGAATGGCCCTGAAATCACCGGCGACTCCGGCAAAATCATGGACTGACGTGTCTTCCAGTATTTCAACCAAGTCGGTTCCGGACAGATCGGAAGGCTTACCATTGTTTCCGCTGCCTGCAACGGCAACCTTGTATCCCTGGGCGGCAATAATCTTGGCTGCTTCGACCCCGGCGCTGCCGGCGCCAAGAACCAGGACGTCCCTGTTCAAGCTGATTTCAACCGTCTTGCTGCTTTTTTCTGCTGTCATTTGGTCACCCCCAGAAACTTCATGGCTTCATAGGCTGTTTTCCCGGCTCCTGCCATGGTGTCAATAATACTGCCCGGGCCTGCTGCTGTGCCTGCCACAAATATGCCATTGGCCGATGCTGAATTACTGTCCAAAAAGCCGTCTTCATTAACGGCCAGATTGAAAAGTTCCGCCATTTTTCCGGTATCCGGGCCAGGTGTAATGCCGACAGCCAGAACCACCATGTCAAATTCTTCCATGGATGGTTCATCCTGGCCTTCGGCCAATTGCATGAGCTTCAAACGGTCGTTTTCAAGTGGGTAGATATCTACTGGTATGGCCCGGACGAATTTAAGCCATGACTTGATATTTTGGTAAAAGACGGGAAATTCTTTACCGGTATTCTGGATGTCGATGTAGAACATTGTGATGTCGGTATCCGGGTTGTCGTGCTTGATTACCGAAGCCATTCGCATGGCATAGGCACAACATACCTGGGAGCACCACAAATTGCCCAGACGTTTGTCACGGGAACCAACGCATTGAATAAATGCTATTTTTTCAGGGGGTTTGCCATCCGAGGGCCTTAAAATCTTCCTGTTTTCCCGCAGGATCTGTTCCAGTTCCAGGCCAGTGATGACGTTTTTCCATTCGCCGTAGCCATATGTACCCTTAAGGGTCGGATCAAAGGGTGCAAAGCCGGTGGCAACGATTACAGCGTCTACTTCAAGTTCGGTGTCACTTCCCATTTCATCGATTTTGACCGCGCCCGAGGGCAATTTGCTGACGTTTGAGCCGGCAACCCAAAGGGGGTCGTTGTTTTTGGAAAAACCCTTGATTATTTCATCCGGGCCAGGGCCGGTGTCGCTCTTTGCCAAAGTCGCCCTGAAACCGTCGCTTTTTTGCAGGTCTTTTACTTCAGTTCTCAAGTGGACATTGATCAGTGGCTCATTGACCACGTTTGCCAGCATTTCTTCCACGCTGCAGGCTCCGCATTGCTGACATTTCTCGGTTGCTTTGCAGGTAAATCCAATGCTGTGACCGCCAAGGAAACAGCTTTTTTCTACCAGCTCCACACTAACGTTCTGCCTGGAAAGTTCCCACGCAGCGGTAAGGCCTGCAATACCACCTCCAACCACCATGACTTTTCCGTTTTGACTCTTCAATTTGGAAACTCCTTATTGCTTGTTGGATTTCAGGTATCAAACTTCCGGCCTTGGCAGCATGCCAGCTCTTTCTGCGATTTCCGGCACCCTGTGCTCCCATTCAATGGCCATGAGATGAACTCCGGCAACACCTTTCATCTCTTTGAATTCTTCTATTTGCTCGCAGGCGATCTTAATGCCTTCGTCGGCGACCTTCTTTTTCTCGACGCCTTTGAGTCGTTTGATGATTTCATCCGGCACGTCCATGCCGGGAACTTTGTTTTTCATATAGTTGGCCATACCTACACTTTTCATTGGAGTTATTCCCGGCAGTATATATACTTTCTCGGTCAACCCCATGTCGTTGGCTCGCTTGATCCATTCGCGTATCTTGTCCATGTTGTAAACACACTGGGTCTGAATGAAATCGGCCCCGGCTTTTACTTTTTTTGCCAGACGATGAACCCTCCATTCAAACGGTTCGGCAAATGGATTGGCGGCAGCCCCTATGAAAAGTTTAGGGGGCTCGTCAATTTCCGCGCCCCCCTGGAACTTGCCTTCGTCACGCATTTGCTTGACCATTGAGATCAACTGCATGGAATCGATATCGTATACTCCCTTGGCCTGTGGGTGATCACCAAACATTTGATGGTCGCCGGAAAGGCACAGGATGTTACGGATACCATGGGAGTAGGCCCCTAGAATGTCGGCCTGCATGGCCAATCGGTTCCTGTCCCGGCAAACCATTTGATAGTTGGGTTCCAGGCCTTCCTGTATGCAAAACAGGGAGGCGGCCCAGCTTGACATCCTGACCATGGCGGTCTGGTTGTCGGTTATGTTTGCCATATCGACATTGCCTTTCAGGTAGGAGATTTTTTTCTTCAAAGCTTCGACATTTGCTCCCCGCGGTGGGCCCACCTCACCGGTGAAAGCGAAATGTCCGGCTTTTAAAACCCTTTCCAGTCTACTTCCTGATTTCATATCCATGTCTCCCTCACGAAAAGATTTGATTCCCCAACCGGATCAAAGAGGATTAGTCCTGCAGGGCCTTCACGCGCTGTTCATATCCGGGCTGAATAATCGTTCTGGGCTTCTGGTTGCGCCAGTCATTGGCAGGAGAAATTTCCATTATCTGGTCAAGCCTGTTCTGGGCAGCCAGTCGTTCATAAATTTTATACCAGGCACAAGGCTGATCTACGTTAATCTCGCAACTGCCGTTGTTGGTGCCGCCACAAGGTCCGTTAAACAGACTCTTGGCACACATTGTAACCGGGCAGATGCCGCCGGTTATTCCCAAAACACAGGTGCCGCAGGCACGGCATTTTTCTTCATACCAGCCCACGTCAAGGTTGACGCCGATAAAGGACGTATTTACCCCGGGAAATACGGGTTTTGCAGGAAAGCGTTCGGCCAGAAACTGGATTCCGGCTCCACAGGCCAGGGAAATAAACGCATCGTATTGCTCTGCCAGCGAATCAAGCTCAGCCAGAAATTCCATGTCACACTGACGTTCAACAGTGGCTGCACCTAGATCGATCTTGTCTTTTCCCATGGCCAGCTTCAATTCGGCATTGAGGGTAGCGACTTCTTTTGACCCTCCTGCCAGGCAGACCGCCACGCAGGTTCCGCAGCCGACGGTCAATACCTTCTTGTAGCCGGATACCATGGATTTTATTTCTTCAAAGGGTTTCCTCTCAGCGACAATCATGGTTCCTCCTGTCAGGCAAATAAAAAGATAGATATTTGATAAATGGATTTATAAGAAGTTCCTTTGCAAGGATCGGGATAAGAACAAAAATTAATAACAATACCAGAGATTATCACCGCGGGAAGGAAACTGAAAACAACGGCAATAAAATTCCGGCAACCAATAACCTTGGTTCAGATATCGGTTGATGTTTGTTTTGTCAAGGCTTGATTTTATTCAAATCGCCTATAAATCAGGCAGGTTGGATAAAGTACAACCTTTTGTCATTCTGGCCTTCCGGCTTTGTTTTGAGCCATCTGGTTTCCATAATGGCTTTTCATAATTGATATTTATTTTTCTTGATTGTTTTAGTAGGAATTAGATTAATATTTAAAGTATGCCGGTTTTGCTGTATGTTCCAGCCTCACCAGAGCGGATTTGCAAAATTCAATTTCAAGCTTGACATTTTCAGTGACAGCATCAACTTATATCCTGAATTATAACTGTGGCAAGCTGTTGGACCGCCATTTTGGCCTCAGCCATGGATTGGATTGTAATTTGATCCCGTTTTTTCGGCAATTTTATGCTTTCATTATTTGTCCTCGGATAAATAGTTTTGCTTTTTGATTTGTGGCCTCCCTGTTATTGTCGTGTCCGCATCTACTTCTGACTACTCCTATTGTCTTCTGCCACAATCTAAAATCCAGAACCGGTGTCAGCAATTAGTCATTGGATTGTTTATAGTTTTGTTTCTTTATCTAGTTGACTGGTGAAGATTAATCGACAAACTTGTTGAAAGGAGTAAAAATGAATAATTTTAGTGGGTTGACTGAAAAAGCATTGGAGCTGGTGGTCAGTTACGTCCCCAAGTTGGCCTTGGCACTGGTTACGCTTCTTATAGGACTCTGGATAATAAAGGGCGTTGTAAAAATACTGCGCCTTTCCCTGGATAAATCCAAGGTAGACAATACCCTGATTCCATTTTTGGCCAGCCTTGTTTCCTGGGGCCTGAAAGTCCTTTTGTTTATCAGCATCGCGTCAATGGTCGGAGTGGCAACCACCTCGTTTATTGCCGTCTTGGGTGCTGCAGGTTTGGCCATTGGTCTTGCTTTGCAGGGCAGCCTGGCTAATTTTGCAGGCGGGGTTTTGATTTTGATCTTCAGGCCCTATGCAATCGGCGATTTGATCGAAACCCAGGGACACCTGGGAGTCGTCAAGGAAGTGCAGATTTTCAATACCATCCTTCTTTCTCCGGACAACAAGCGCATCGTTATTCCCAACGGGGCAATTTCCAACGGATCACTGGTGAATTTTTCGGCCGAAGGCAAACTAAGAGTGGACATGGTTATCGGCATTGCCTATGAGGCCGACATCGCCAAGGCTAAACAGATTCTGTTGGAATTGGTTCAGAACCACCCTCTTGTTTTGCAGGATCCGGCGCCACAGGTGGCTGTTTCAGAACTGGCCGACAGTTCGGTCAACCTGATAGTTCGTCCCTGGTGCAATGCAGGTGACTACTGGACGGTTTACTTTGAAACCATGGAGAAGGCCAAGCAAGCCCTGGAAGAAAACGGAATTTCGATTCCATTTCCCCAGATGGACGTGCATATGTCAGGAGCCCAGGCTGCCTGACAGCCTGTTAAAATTGATTTGTCAGCATCTGGGCCTCGAATAAGGTCTGTTGCTGGCCGCGCGACCGCTGCAAACCGTTATTGAAGGGTTTCGTCAAAGATGTCGGCAAGATGCAAAGTCTGTTCGCTGATTTTCTGGCAGGCGTTACAGATACCGTAGAAAAGTATGCTCAACCTGGTTTTAGAGGCTCCGGAGCGGATTCTTTCCACCTGGTGGGCGTCATATTGTTCAACAAATTGTTTCAACTGAACATAATGTGATGCAACCTGCCTGTATTCCAGGGGTTTGCCTTCCAGCAAGATTTTCGCTGTGTCGGCAAGTACTGATTCAACACAACCACGGATCTGTTGGAGTTCTTTTTTCTGCTCCGGCAAAAGGCCTGAATGTTGGTTGGAAACATGTACATGGCAGCGCAGGATCAAGTCCCGCATACTTTCACTGATTTCCTGGAGGGCGGCAATTACGTAGGCGTACTTGTCGGCGCCCTTGACCTGGTCGCTTTGCAGAAGGCGCAGGGCCTTGAAGATGTTGGCCACGATGATGTTCGACCAAGCCTGGATGCGGCTGGTCTGGCGGCGTAATTGCTTCAGCGATTTGCGGTCTTCTGTCAATATGGCTTCGAAACAGGCTTCCAGGTTGTCGCGCACAACCTGAAGGAAGCTGCCGCAGTGCCCGAAGCACGCCTGCACTGCCTGATCAGGATCGGAGATTCGCTGCAGGTCTAGATTCTCGAGTTCGCGGGTGTCTTTTTCCCGCCGGCCGTGAATGTTGAAATTGCGCAGAACAAGCAGTCCGATTATCACAATCAAGCCGCCGATGGCAAAGCCGTCAAGGTAGTGAATTGATACCGCACTCAGTGCTGCGAGGGAAAATGCCAGCATTGCGGTGAAAAACCAGCCGCCGATTACCGTAAGTACCCCGGTTACACGATAGACTGCGCTGTCCAGCCCCCAGGCCCTGTCGGCCAGGGATGTTCCCATGGCTACCATGAAGGTCACGTAAGTGGTTGAAAGTGGAAGTTTCATGCTTGTTGCCCAGGCTACCAGAGCGCTTGCCACCATCAGATTTACACTGGCCCGCAGAAGATCAAATTCCGGTCGGCGACCGTCATAGCCGGGTTCGGGCTGATAGCCGGAGGTGTCCAGCCGCTGGTTGATCCTTTGCCGGACTGATCGGGGTATAATACCGGCTGCGGAATCTGACAGGCGAACCACCATTCGGACAATTATTCTGGACAATTGAGACGAACCGAAACGTTCAAGACCCTCTTCCTGCCGGCCCAGGCGTAGCTCGGTCTTGGTGACCGAGCGGGCTTTACGTGAAACCCATAGGGTAGCTACCATTACCCCCCCGGCTGCCAGCAAAAAGCCCGTACCGGTGGGTACTTTGCCCTGTAAAGCCTCCATGGAGGCAGTCAAGGGATTAGCGCTTGCCTGGGCTAGGGAAAAAGCATGATAACCGGCAAGGGGAACTCCGATGAAATTGACCAGGTCGTTGGCGGCGAAAGCCATGGCCAGGGCAAAAGTGCCCATCAGGACCACCGGTTTTAGGATGTCCATCCTGGTCGTCAATAGCAGCATCTGAAAGATCGCGCTGAAGAAAACAAATCCCCCGGCCAGCAAAAAGATTTTATTGGCCTTTATCCAGCCCACTGTTTCCGCAGACATGAAGGAGGCTCCCTTGGCGCCCTTGATCAGGATGAAATAAGTGATCATGGAAAGGGCCAGGCCGCTCCACAGAGCTCCGTAACGTTTTAAGCGTTTACGGTACTCGAAGGTAAATAACAGGCGGGTAGCAAATTGAACCAGGACCCCGGTAATAAAAGCCACGGCTACCGAGAGCAAAATTCCGGCTATAATGGCCAGGGCCTTGGCAGTGTTGATGTAGTTTGCCAGGTCCAGTATTCCCTGACCTGCATGGTAAACTTTGATTAGCGATATGGCCGTGGCGGCACCCAGCAGTTCAAAAACGATCGAAACGGTTGTGGAAGTCGGCAGGCCGAAAGTGTTGAAAAGGTCCAGCAAAAGCACATCAGCCAACATCACTGCCGCAAAAATAGTCAGCAACTCTGGCATGCTGAACAGGCGGGGATGAAATATCCCCTTGCGGGCCACTTCCATCATGCCGCTTGAAAAAGTTACACCGGCCAGTATCCCCAGGCTGGCGACCGCCATGATGATATGCCTTGGGGCCACCCGTGAACCAACCGCGGAGTTGAGAAAATTGACCGCATCGTTGCTGACGCCCACCACCAGGTCAACTGCCGCCAGGGCAAAAAGCAATCCCACCGTAAAAATGTAAATCTGCATCAAGAAGACCTTTCAAAGTTGAATTTCATGCCTTGTCCCTTTCGGGAAACCAGTCTTCCATAGCTTTCCAATGTTAGGAAAATGTTAGCCGACACAATGGAAACAACTTAAGCCTTGCGGCCGGTGACCGGAATTGTTTGACCATATCTGGGTACCATGGCCTGGTAGCCGTTTTGGTTCAACAGCCTGGCAAATGCCAGAGATTGTTCCTCTTCTCCATGAACCACTGCCAGTTTGCTGATTTCCAGGTTGGATTCCTTCAGGAATCTGAGCATTTCATCCTTGTCACCATGGGCTGAGAAACCACCGATTTGAATCACATGGGCATTAAGTGGATATTCCTTGTTTAAGAAACGGACCAGAGGCGGTTTTCCCTTGCGGCCTTCCTCTTCCCACTTGGTACCCAGTTCCAGTATGCGGCGTCCCAGGGTGTGATTGGCCATGTATCCCACAATCAGGATGGTATTGCGTTCATCATGGATTTTATAGCGCAGGTGATGCAGGATGCGGCCTGCTTCACACATTCCCGAGGCAGACAGGACTATATGAGGCCGGGTGTCGCGCATAAGGGCCATGGATTCTTCAACCGATTCGACGAAATGCAGGCGGTCGAAGCGGAACGGGTTCTTACCTTTTTCCAGGAAAGTCTGGTGGGTTTCCTGGTCGTAGACCTCCGGGTGTTCGCCAAAAACCCGGGTAATATTGGTTGCCAGGGGGCTGTCTACATAGACCGGTATACGGGGGAGTTCTCCATTGTCGAAAAGATCATGCAGGACGTAAAGCAACTCCTGGGTGCGGCCGTAAGCAAAGGCCGGGATGACCACGCATCCGCCCCTCTGGTAAGTGTCGGCCACTACCTGCTTGAGCTTGGCACGCATGTCTCCCACCGGTTCATGGCTGCGGTTTCCGTAAGTGCTCTCCATGATCAGCAGGTCAATTTTGCGATGTTCGGGAGGAAAATCCAGGGCCGGATCACGGAGAATCGGTTTTGTAAAGCGTCCCAAGTCACCGGTATAGCCTATGGTGTATGTTTGACCATTCTGCTGGTATTGGATGATGCTGATGGCCGATCCAAGGATGTGGCCGGCCTCGTAAAAAGTGCAGGTCAAATTTTCCCCTACCGTCACTGTAGTTCTGTAAGGCAGTCCATCGAAAAGCTCCAATGCATCGGCAGCATCGGCAGCCGTGTAAAGAGGTTCCACTTTTTCCAGCCGCAGGGAAGAAATAACCTTGTCGATGGCTTCCAGATCAAGCTTGTGACCCTCTGTTTTCAAGGCTATTTTGGTTTTTCTGGATTTACGCTTTTTGCCCCTCTTGGAATGATTATGGGTGTTTTCCATCTTATGTAGAGCAGCCCTGGCGGTTTTATAATTAAGATAGTTGGCGTCGGACTGCTGGATATGGGCGGCGTCCGGTAATAAATAGTTGCAGGCGTCCCGGGTGACCCGGGTGCATATGATTCGACCGGAGAACCCGTTACGGGTCAGCAGGGGAAGTCGGCCTGAATGATCGATGTGGGCATGGGATAAGATAACATTGGTTACAATGGCCGGGTCAATAGGCAGAATTCTATTTTTTTCGGCAGTTTGCTTACGTCGACCCTGAAAAAGGCCGCAATCCAGCACCAGGTTGTCTTCATCAGTGGCAACAACATGGAAAGAGCCGGTTACTTCTCTTACCGCGCCGTAAAACGTGATGTGCATAGATGTTCTCCCTCAGTTAATTGTTTCGATATGCCACTTTACTTGTTGACCGCTGTCAATTGTCAAGGCGGCTATGAAACCGTCTGCAATCCATCGCTGTACAACCGTCCAGTGGCGGCCTCCGTATTCAAGAACAAGATCGGTTTTGCCGGACACTCCGGTCAACCTGCACAGTGCCAGCCCGGCCAGGCCGCGTCCTTCGGCTTTTAGTACGGCTTCTTTGGCTGTCCAGATGCGGAAAAGAGCTTCTGTGTTTTTCCCGCCGACAATTTCCCATTCACTGTTGTCGGCGATTCGTTTGAAAAGTCCCCCGTGGACTGTCCGGATTTTTTCGATGTCTATACCTACCGGCCCGGCTGCAACCACTCCGGCCACTTTTTCTGTTTTATGGGCCAGGGACCAGTATATTCCCCTGGAAGGCTGTGGGGCGCCGGCGCTGTTTTTTTTCAAAACATCAAGGGGCAAAGCGCTTATCTGCGAAGAGAGCTTAACCGCCTGGCGGGCAATCAGGCTCAGGGCTTTCACCCTTTGCCTGCCGGCAGGTTGTTGCCGGCTGCGGTCCAGCGAAAGAATCACCGGGTGAAGTGTGCCGGCCTTTTTGCGGATACCATCCATGGCTGTTGCTATCCCTCGTGGGGTTTAAGGATAATTCGGCAATCGGCCACTGTGGCTCCCTGTCCTTCTTCATGTACCAGCAGGGGGTTTATGTCCAGCTCGGCGATTTCAGGATGGTTGCTCACCATGTCGGAGAGGCTGACCATTAATTTTTCCAAGGTCGGCAAGTCGGTTCGGGGCCGGCCACGGAATTCCTGCAGGAGTCGGTAGCCTCTTATGGAACGGATCATCCGGCGGGCTTCGTTACGACCGATGGGTGCCAGCCTGAAAACCACGTCCTGGAAAACCTCGACAAAGACTCCCCCGATTCCGAACATCAGTAAGGGACCAAAAACCGGGTAGCGGTTCATGCCCATAATCAATTCTACCCCCCCGGGAGCCATCTGCTGTACAAGGACTCCCTTGATTTCAGCCTCGGGATTGAAAGCGCGGGCAGCAGCTATGATGTGTTCAAAGGCCTGGCGGACTTCGTCCTGAGTCTCTATTCCTACCCTGACTCCATCTGCATCGGATTTGTGAATAATCTGTGGGCTGACGATTTTCATCACCACTGGAAAGCCGATTTTTTTGGCCAGTTCCACGGCCTGGTCGACATCGACGGCCAGCCCGGTAGCCAGGGTTTTAAATCCGTAGCAGCTTAGCAGTTCTAGTCCTTCCAGTTCCCCCAGGTAGTTTTTGCCCTGAGTTAGGTAGGACTCAATCAGTTTGGCGGCTTTCCGCTCGGCATGGGTCAGTTTGAACTGGGCAAGGTGCTGGCGGTTCAGCCACTGGGAGTACTTGTAAAGAGCACCGAAGGCCTTGGCTGCATTTTCCGGAAAGCGGAAAACCGGTACCCCGTGTTCCTGGAGGTACTTGACCCCGGCCGAAACGTCGATGATGCCCATGAAACAACACAGGATCGGTTTATTGGAACGGCGGGCGATACGAACAATGGCCTCGGCCGTGCCAAGTACGTTGGTCATGGACTGGGGAGTCAGAATGACCAGGGCCCCGTCCACATTCTGGTCCCGGATGACAGCTGCCAGTGCGTTTTCGTAACGGTCCGAAGCGGCATCTCCGATTACGTCCACCGGGTTGTGCAGGTTTGCCGTCTGAGGCAGGTGGCTGGCCAGCACTTCCACTGTTTCTTCGGAAAATTTGGCCAACTCCAGCCCGGAAGACACTGTCATGTCGGTTGCAACGATACCTGGTCCGCCGGCGTTGGTAACTATGGCCACCTGGTTGCCGCTGGGTACTTTGCGGCGTAATTTGCCGAGCTCGCTTTCGTTTTTGTAGGCAAAAGCGCTGGCAAAGTCGAACAGCTCATCGATGGTGTCTACCCTGATTATACCCGATTGCTGGAAAATGGCGTCGTAAACGCCTTCTGTACCGGCCAGGGCCCCGGTATGGGAGGCGGCTGCCTGGGCGCCTGCACTGGTACGTCCGGACTTGATGACCAGGACCGGCTTGGGCCGGAAATCGCCCGAAGTGATTTCCTTGACCGTGGCAATAAATTCCGGTCCCCGGCGCAGCTCTTCCAGGTAAAGCATTATAACCTCGGTGTCCGGGTCCTTATGCAGGTAGCGTAACAGATCCAGTTCGTCTACGTCGGCTTTGTTGCCGATGGAAATAAACTTGGAAAAACCGAACTCGCGGTCGGCGGCAAAATCGAGCACCGCCGTGCAGAGGGCGCCGCTCTGGGAGATGAAAGAGATGTTGCCGGCGGCCGGCATGCGGGCCGAGAAACTGGCGTTGAGCCGGATTGCAGGCAACGGGTTGATTACCCCCAGGCAATTGGGGCCTACCACCCTTACGCCTGCCTGGCTGCAGACATCCACTATTTGGTCTTCGATCTGGCGCCCCTCGGGACCGACTTCCCGGAAACCGGCCGAAACGATAACGATTCCCTTGACGCCGCATTCGACAGCCTGCTGCACTGCTTTCAGGGCCAGCGGCGGCGGCAGGATGATCATTCCCAGATCCACAGGATCGGGAATATCGGCAATGCTGGGGTAGGCCCTGACACTGGCTACCGACCTGGCCGAAGGATTGACCGGATACAGGGTGCCGGTGTAACCGCCCCGCAGAATGTTGACAAAGATATCGTGACCGACTTTGCCGGGGGTGGTTGAAGCACCTACGACGGCTACGGATCGGGGAGCAAAAATTGCATCCAGGTTGCTCATGATTAACTCCTTGTATATATATTAATATCTATTTCAATGGTCCTTTGAACTGCGACCGGGCATTTTTTTCAATTTTACCGCCAGGCGGTATACCTGCCGACGGTTAAGCCCCAAATCGGCGGCTACCTGGGCGGCGGCCCGGGATACCGAACCGGCCGTTTGGTCCAGGGCCTCTTTTAAGGCCTGGGTGATGGCAGATTCGTCGACCGGCCCTTTTCCCGCCTGCCTGTCGTTACCTGCCACCAGGAGCGTTACTTCACCCCTGATTGTCGGGCGTTGTTCCAGCTCACTGATTACCTGCTTGACCGGGCCGCGGATAAATTCCTCATGGAGCTTGGTAAGCTCCCGGGCTACTACAACCTGTCGGTTACCCAATACTGCGGCAAGATGTTTTAGCATTTCCAGTAGCCGCTGAGGGGATTCAAAAAAGACCAGAGTACGGTCGTCGTCGGCTATTTTTTCAAGTTGTATCTGGCGCCGGCTTTTTTTGCGCGCAGCAAAACCGATGAAGGCAAAGGCGTCTGTCGGCAGGCCTGATGCGCACAGGGCCGCCAGGACCGAACTGGGCCCTGGAATGGGCACTACCGGTATCAAAGCGTCTATTGCCGCTTTAACCAGCCGGTAGCCCGGATCGGAAACCAGCGGTGTACCGGCATCGCTGATCAGGGCCACACTGCGGCCTGCCTGCAACTTTTCCAACAAACGGGCTGCCTGGCGTCTTTCATTATGTTCGTGGTAAGCAACCAGGTTGCGGCGGATACCGTAGGTCGCCAGCAGCCTGCCGCTGGTGCGAGTGTCTTCAGCTGCCAGAATATCGGCTTGTCCCAGGACTGACAAGGCCCGCAAGGTAATATCGCCCCTGTTGCCGCTGGGGGTGGCCACCACGTAAAGGGTACCGGCTTCAACAGCCGGAAGATCATCCGTAGGAAAGATCAAAGGCATTGGCGATCACCTCAATACGGGCCGGCCGGGTACCGGCGTCAATGGTGACAACGTCGAACCTTGCACTTGCCTCTTCAAGGCCCTTGAGTTTAAGGTATTCCAGGCCCGCCATGGACAGTTTGCGCTGTTTAACAGGGGTTACAGCCTCGGCGGGATGTCCGAAGCGGTCTGAGTGGCGTGCCTTTACCTCTATGAAGACTACAACTTGTCCATGACGAGCGACAAGATCGATTTCACCCCGGGCTGTTTTAAAATTACGTTCCAGGATGGTGTAACCGAGTTTTTTCAAATGCCGGGCTGCCAGGTCTTCCGACCTGCGTCCGAAAAGCTGACGCTTGTTTAGCATTGTTTGCCGCTCTCCAGGTATTCCCTGACACCCTTGAATGTTTTTCGATGCAAGGGACACGGACCATGAATGGCAATGGCCTCTTTATGGGTTGCTGTCGGGTATCCTTTGTGACGGTCGAATCCATACTGCGGAAAACGACGATGGCAGGCAAGCATTATCTTGTCCCGGGTAACCTTGGCGATTATGGAGGCGCAGGCGATGGAAATACTGCGAGCATCACCCTTGATCAGTGTTTGCTGCTCAATGGAAGCTTCAATGGGGAATTTGCCGTCTATTAGAAGCAGGGATGGTTCTGGATCGAGGCGGGCAACAGCTTTTGCCATGGCCAGGCGGGCTGCCTGGAAAATGTTTATGGTATCGATCGCCACAGCGTTGACGATTCCAATGGCCACCGCCAGGGCCTGTTGGCGGATCTGGGGGTAAAACGCAGCTCTTTGGCGTTGGGTTAGTTTCTTTGAATCGTTGATTCCGGTAACGGAAAAATCAGGTGGCAAGATAACAGCGGCGGCTACCACCGGTCCTGCCAAAGGGCCGCGGCCGGCTTCATCAACTCCGGCCACTAGTCTGTAACCGGAGCTTGCCGCTTGTTTTTCGAATTGCCAAAGGTCCGGTTGCATACCGATCCGCCTGCTGCTTCCGGCACGAGGCAGCTAACAGGATAGAAGCAATGCCCTGGCTTCAAAGGGATTGTTGGGAAAAATTGATTTCAGTTCAAGCCATTCCCGGGCATATTTCAACCCTGGTAGGGTTACCAAGCCGTTCGCCCTCAATACGCTTTAGTTGAAACGTTTTTCGCGGATACGGGCGGCTTTACCCCGTAACTTGCGCAGGTAATAGATCTTGGCCCGCCGTACACGCCCCCTGGTGACCACTTCGATCTGGTTGATAATCGGAGAATGCAATGGGAATATGCGTTCCACGCCCACACCGTAGGAAACCTTGCGAACGGTGAAAGTGGCGTTGGTTGTCCCTTTACGTTTGGCAATCACTACACCCTGAAAGACCTGGATGCGCTCTTTATCACCTTCCTTGATTTTTACATGTACCCGGACTGTGTCGCCGGGACCGAAGGCAGGATGATCCAGGCGCATCTGTTCTCTTTCGATCTGTTTGATTCTTTCCATTTTTTACTCCTTTGACAAGTTGCCGTCTGGTTCTGTGCCGGCCACTTGTATCAATCTGTCTAAAATTATCGATACCGCCGACCTAACCGACAAGTGGTTATAACTGGAGTTTGCCCCGATGGGCTCCAGGCGTAAATCGGCATTTGTAATTACTTCCGGTGCCAGGCCCCAGGCTGTGCCGAAAAGTAGTACCAGCGGCTGTTGGCCTTTGATAATTTTTCGGCAACCTTCAAAATCAAGATCGACCCCCTCAGCCCTGGCGCTGGTAGCAACTGTCAGGGGAGTTTGGCCGGTTTCTCTCCTGATCTGTTCCGACACCTGCTGCAGGCTTTCCGCTGTACGGATAAGCTCAAGGGCCTGCCTGCGATCCGGGTTGTAACGTGCCCCTGCACCATGGACCCAGTGGTCTATAATTCGTTTTACCAGCTCAATCTGGTCGCTGACCGGAGTTACCACATAAAAGGCGCGGACTCCATAAGTTCTGGCGGCCCGCGCTATATCATGCAGGTCAATACTTGTTACCGCGGCAGCGATAAGCGAACCGTTTTTATCCACCACCGGGTGGTGGATCAAGGCTACGAATACGTTGGCCATCGAGTATCCGCTCAATTTCAAGGCGCCATCTTTCCAGCAGTTTTTCCTCCTGCTCGTCAAGGCCCCGTGTCCGGAGAAGGTCTGGCCTTTTCAGCAAGGTCGTCATCAGGGCTTGGCCTTTGCGCCAGTCGGCAATGCGCTGGTGGTTACCGGACAGCAGAACATCCGGCACCTCTTGCCCCTCCCAGTCACGTGGTCGGGTATACTGGGCATATTCCAGCGTTCCCTGGCTGAAAGATTCATCGCTTGCCGAATCCTGGTTGCCCAGGGCTCCCGGCAAAAGCCGGGTTACCGCATCGATAACTACCATGGAGGCTAATTCCCCACCGGTCAGGATGTAGTCGCCGATGGAAATCTCCAATTCCACATGCCGTTCGATGACCCGTTGGTCAATGCCTTCATAGCGTCCACAAACGAGGATTAATCCCCTGTTCGCGGCCTTCGCCAGGCAAGCCGCCGTCTTGTGGTTAAAGGGGCTTCCCTGGGGGCTGAGCAGTATGACGCCCGCTTGCGGCAGCCTGGCCTTGGCTTCTGTCAGGGCCCTGTCCAGCGGCTCGGGCTTCATCACCATTCCACAGCCACCGCCAAAGGGCCGATCATCGACAACTTTGTGTCGTCCGGCAGCAAAGTCCCGGATGTCGATGGTTCGGCCGTTGATGATTCCATTTTCCTGAGCCCGGCCTACAATACCTGTTTTCCAGAAGGGGCCGAAAAGCTCCGGGAAAAGGGTCAATACCAGAAAATCCATGGTTTATCAAATCAGTCCTTCGGGCAAATCCACCTCAATCCTCTGCTTGGCCAGATCGATTTGCCTGACCACGGTTTTCAATGCCGGGATGAGGATTTCTTGTGCTGACCGGTTGCGCCTGTCTTTGACAACATAGACATCGTTGCTTCCGGTTGCGATTATTTGTTCCAGCTTGCCAAGGAACTGACCGTCGGTTGTGAAAACCGATAATCCGATAAGCTCGAACCAGTAATAGGTGTCATCATCGAGTATCGGTAAAGATTTTTTTTCAACGAAAATACCCGAACCCGTCAAGGTCTCAGCCTGGTTGCGGTCGGTTATTTCTTCAAACGCCAGGCGCAGAATTCCCTTGTGAGCTTTAACCCATTTTACCCTGTGAGCAACCCGCCGCTTGTCCGCTAGCACCAACAGCAAAACAGCACCGACCCGGTACAGATCCGTTGACTCGGTAAAGGAATATACCTTCACTGCTCCCCGGATTCCATGGGGAGCAACGATTTTCCCGATTTGAATAACGTCTTGAAAGTTGGCAACGCTATTCAATGATTTCAAGCACCGTCCGTTTTTTCAGTTTTGCCGAAGCGGCACTCAAAATGGTGCGCATGGCTCGCGCCGTTCGCCCCTGTTTGCCAATGATCTTGCCGAGGTCTTCCTTGGCCACTTTCAATTCAATAACCGAAGTCTGGCTACCCTGTACCTCGGTTACGGAAACCTCTTCCGGCCGGTCAACCAAAGCCTGGGCTATATGTTTAATCAGCTCTTTCATGGCTGCCTCCCAGGTTAAGGGTTGGCCCACTCCTTAGCTTAGGATGCCGCCGTTGTGGACGACTTTAACGCGCCTTCTTTCTTAAGGATCGATCGTACTGTGTCTGTTGGAATGGCGCCTTGATCCATCCAGTACTTTATTCGCTCGGCATCCAGAGTAATTTGGGCCGGATCGGTAAGGGGGTTATACGTACCCACCTTTTCCAGGAAACGGCCGTCGCGTGGGCTTTCACTATCGGCTACAACAATTCGGTAAAAAGGTCTTTTCTTTGCGCCATGTCTGGCAAGTCTGATCTTAACGGGCATCTAACATTCTCCTTTAAAACGGCAGCATACCGCGACCCATACCACGCATGCCGCCCTTGTTGATTTTTTTCATCATTTTCAAAACCTGGACGTAGTTTTTGAGCAACCGGTTAACGTCCTGGACCCTTGTGCCGCTGCCACGGGCTATCCGTTTGCGACGGCTGCCGTTAATTATGGCGTGATTGCGGCGTTCCTGAGGGGTCATGGAATTGATAATGGCTTCTATCCGTACCAGTTCCCTCTCGTCCACCTCCAGGTTTTTCATCTGTTTTATTTTTCCCATTCCGGGGATCATGCCCAGCAGTTCGGATAAAGATCCCATTTTACGGATCTGGGCCATCTGGTCCCGAAAGTCTTCCAGGGTGAACTGATTCTTGCGCAGCTTCTTCTCAAGCTTGGCGGCTTCTTTTTCATCCACCACTGCCTGGGCTTTTTCAATCATGGTAAGCACATCGCCCATACCCAGGATTCGGGAAGCCATCCGGTCCGGATGGAAAACTTCAAGGGCGTTGAGCTTTTCGCCTACACCGATGAACTTGATCGGTTTACCGGTGATGGCTTTGATGGACAGGGCCGCACCGCCACGGGCGTCGCCGTCCATCTTGGTCAGGACCACTCCGCCGATGTCCAAGGCCTGGTCAAAGGCCTGGGCTATGTTAACGGCGTCCTGGCCGGTCATGGCATCGGCTACCAGGAGGATATCGGACGGCTTTACGGCCTCTTTGATGCGCTGCAGTTCTCCCATCAACTCCTGGTCGATATGCAGTCGTCCGGCAGTGTCCAGCAGCAGGGTATCGCAGCGCGCTTTTTGGGCCGCTATCCGGGCCTGGAGGCAGATATCCACCGGGTCCATCTCCGTGGTGGAGTCAAAGACCGGTACTTCTATCTGATCGGCCAGTTTCCTGAGCTGATCTATGGCTGCCGGCCGGTAAACGTCAGCCGGCACCAGGTAAGGCCGCTTTCCGCTTTTGCGCAAAAACACGGCCAGCTTGCCTGCGGTTGTTGTTTTACCGGAGCCCTGGAGCCCCACCAGCATGATCGATACCGGATGGCTGCCTGAAAGGTTTATTTGGCTATGGGTCTGTCCCATCAGCCGGGTCAGCTCTTCGTTGACGATCTTTATCACCTGCTGGCCCGGTGTAAGGCTGGCCATAACCTCCTGGCCCAGGGAACGCTCCTTTATATCTGCGATAAATTGTTTGGCAACCTTGTAGTGGACATCGGCTTCAAGCAAGGCCAGGCGCACTTCACGTAAAGCGTCGGCGATATTTTTTTCCGACAGTTTGCCGTGACCCTTAAGACGCTTGAAAACCCCGTCCAGTTTTTCGCTTAGATTGTCAAACATTTTAAACTTAAACTATTTTCCTGATATATTCAATAAAACGTTGAAAGTATAATTTTGTCAATGTTAAGTCAAGTAAAATAAAAGTACTTGCAAGACGACCGGCGACCCTATAGCAGGTGGTGCCATAGGTCTCAACATATTAATGGTTGCCGGCGGTATAGCGGGTATCGGTCCAGGGTCTCCGGCTGACGAAAATTTTGTGCAAAAACGAAAAGAGGCTTATTGAACGGACATATTAAAAGCGGATTGACAGAATGTGAAAACAGGTAAAATGCCGAACAAGACCGAAGTTAAACCCAAAATCATGGATCTGTCCCATGGACAGTTAGTGCAATGGCTGGAAAACCAGGGCATTCGTCGGTACCGGGCCGACCAGATATTCAAATGGATCTATTTGCGCCAGGCAGAAGATTTTGGGGAGATGACCGACCTGCGCAAGGACTTGAGGCTGAAGCTTGCCGAAAGTTTTGATCTGGGACGGCTGAAAGTGGAAAAGGTTGCCGGGTCAAGCGACGGTTCACGAAAGTTTCTTTTCCGCCTGGCAGACGGCCGGCATATTGAAAGTGTCCTTATCCCTGAACGGGATCATTTTACCTTATGTGTTTCAACCCAGGTTGGTTGCGCCATGGGTTGCCGCTTCTGTCTTACCGGCAGCACGGGCCTGGTGCGCAACCTGAGTGCAGGTGAGATTCTGGCCCAGGTGCGTGACAGTCAGGTGCTTGCCGGGCCGGATATGCGACTGACCAATATTGTTTTCATGGGTATGGGAGAGCCGCTGGCCAATTATGTTCACCTGAAACAGGCGCTGGAAATTATAACCGACAGCAAAAGCGGAATGCAGTTTGCAGGCCGTCGAGTGACGGTTTCAACCTCCGGCCTGGCTCCAAGGATAATCGATCTTGGCAGAGATACAAGGGTAAACCTGGCCGTATCGCTCAACGCGGTGGACGACAAGACACGCAGTTGGCTGATGCCCGTTAATCACAAGTATCCCCTGGCTGAGTTGATCAATGCCTGCAAGCAGTTCGACCTGCCCCGTGGGCGCAAGATAACTTTTGAATATATTTTGATAAAAGACGTTAACGATTCTGTCGATCATGCCCGCCGCCTGGCTGATCTGTTGAGGCCCCTGAGGGCTAAAATCAATTTGATTCCCTACAATGAGCACCATGCTTCTGATTTCAAACGGCCGCCCCAGACAACCATTGATGCTTTTCACGCCTACCTTATCAAACGCCATTTTACCTGTATTGTGCGTTATTCTAAAGGCGCTGATATCTCAGCCGCCTGCGGTCAGCTCCGGGCCGGCCTCTGCTGATTGGGATTGAAAATTAATAGGGCCGATGAGACCAAAACTTTTGCAGGCTGTAGCAGTTGGGCGTTTTGCTGTTTGTTGCGGTAATTTGTCGTTGGCTTTGATGTCGTTTTTTCAGTTGGTCCTCTAAAGTTTATATTCAGATAGCAGGTGGATGAAATTATATATTTCTTGCAGCTGGCGTTAAGGTATTTACCCATTCCAAGGGATTATCGGAGCTGGCCGGCCAGCTCAGCAAGATGGTAAAACAGTTTAAAATCCAACCGGCAGATTTGGTTCCGGAAAGATGGAGTTAATTCTGGACTTTGATTAGAAACTTTTTAGCCACTGCCGGACCTATGCCCAAAACGTTAACCGTTTTACGTCCTTCAGGAGTTGCCACCTGAACGGCGACCGGCAGGGTATCGGGTGCTTTGCTGTAACCGGCGCATATGGAAGCGGCCAGCATTACCAGTGGCTTATCTCCTCCATGGGGCATCAATACCGTGGGCCCGGGGTACTTTTTGACTTTGAACAGATAATCAGCCTGGGGGTTGAAATAGCGCACTATCTGTTCATTTTCTTCCTTGGTTCGGCCAACAATTATTTTTACCATGGGATTCAGGCGCATGTGGCGTCCGTATTTGAGAAGTTCCAGGGCATTTGTATCTACAGTGTCCTGGTTGGTGTAAAGATCCCGTAGGCGGGCCGAATATCCCGGGTCGGTCAACAGGCAACCTCCGGCAGGCGAGGGGTAATCGCTAATCCCCCATTTTTGTGCCAATGCCATTTGCCGTTTGCGTGAGCGGCCGCTTATGTCCAGCAGATTCTGGCGGTCAATCAATCCCTGTTTTTCCGGCAGCGAAGGTGGTAAAAGCCGGGCGCTCAAGGGGCGTACGATGTAACCCTGGTAGCCTGAATGTTTTTCCACGTACCGCAGGGCCGACTGGTTCTGTGACATGGGCCGCTGGCCCTTTACTTCTCCGCTGAAAAGAAAGTCAAAGCCTTCTTTTTCCATTATCCGGCCGGCCAAGCGGAACATCAAGGCATGACAGTCCATGCACGGGTTCATGTTTTTCCCGAAGCCGCAGGGAGGATCTTCCAGCAGCTTCAGATATTCAGCAGTGATATTTTGGACACGTAAAGGAATATCAAGCAAGGTTGCGGCCCGGCGGGCCTTGTCTGCTCCGAAAAAAGGGGTTTCAAAGGAAATCCATTCCACTTCCAGGCCCTGGTGCCTTAACACCAGGGCCGCCAGCATACTGTCCAGGCCGCCTGAGCAAAGACCCAGGCCGCGTGCAGGCGGTGATGGTGATGATTGGCTCATGTCAGTTCTTGGCCTTTAAATTGGTTTCGGGCCGTTTCATGATTATAATGATTCCGATCAGTTTTCCAGATAACCAGGCTTGCGCTTGATGCAGGCAAGAGGTTAAACTTCAAATTTGTCTAACGAACATATTAAAAAAATTTAAGGCATGCTGCCGTGAAAATCAATCAATACCGCCAACAAAACAACAATGCTCCCGGCCCGCAGCTGATTGGGGCGCATTTTTCGATAGCCGGAGGCTATGAAAAGGCAGTCTCCCGGGCGGTCAGCCTGAAATGCCCTGTTTTTCAAATTTTCACCAAAAACGCTAATTCCTGGCGCGAAAAGCAGGTGGGTGAAAGAGAAGCTTCCGCGTTTTGCCAGGCCCGCCGCAAAGCCGGCATTGTAACAGTCGCAGCCCATACAGGCTACCTGATCAATCTTGCTTCACCGGATGACC
>JALVQM010000024.1 GCA_027025615.1 Desulfobacteraceae bacterium
CGGGCAAAAGGTACTGCTGGACAGTGTACTGGCAGACCTATATGGCGTTGAAACCAAAGTGTTATTGCAAGCAGTGAAAAGGAATATCGACCGCTTCCCGGAAGATTTTATGTTTACGCTTACAAAACAGGAGTTTAATCACTTGAGGTCACAAATTGTGACCTCAAGCCGGGGTGGCAGGCGAACACCACCCCACGCCTTCACGGAACAAGGCGTAGCAATGCTGTCCAGTGTCCTTAGAAGTAAGCAAGCCGTACAGGTCAATATCGAAATTATGAGGGCATTTGTCCGGTTGCGACAAATGCTTGCTGAAAATTCGGAGCTTACAGCCAGACTGGAACAACTGGAACAACGCTACGATGAACAGTTCAAAGTCGTATTCGACGCCATACGCGAACTCATGAAACCGGAAGAACCCAGTAAAAGACCCATCGGGTATATTTGGGATAAGGGGGATCAGGAGATCGAAGCGCGATGATGGTCACCTTCGTCTCCCAATGCGAAAAGAAAGCCCTCAATAAAACCAGACGCGTACTGGACGCCTTCGCCAATCGTATCGGCAGCCGCACCTGGCAAACCGTGATTACCCAGGAAGGTTTGCGGGCGGTGAAAAAACTATTGGGGAAAACAGCAACCAAAAATACCGCCGTGTCCTGTCACTGGATCAGAAGCCGCAGCCGTAGTGAGTTGTTGTGGGTGGTGGGGAGCAAAAGAAAATTTAATCATGAGGGATTTGTGCCGGTGAACAGCACACAAAGACCATTGACAGCAATGATAGATCAAACAGATTGGCAAGATTTGCCATTGATCAAGGCTTTGGCTGCATTAGCTGCATTATTTCACGACTGGGGCAAAGCTTCCGAGTTTTTTCAATACAAGCTCAGGCAAAGCAAAATGATTGGCGATCCTTATCGGCATGAATGGATTTCCCTGTTATTTTTAAGCGCGTTATGCCGTGATAAAACTGATGAGCTATGGCTGGAGCAATTACAGCAAGATGAAGCCATATTTGTTGAAGTGATTGACAAAGTGGATAACAGTATCAAAAGACCTTTCAAAAACCTGCCACCTGCTGCATTGCTAGTAGCCTGGCTGGTGGTTTCACATCATAGGCTACCAGTGAAAAAGGAAAGTGGTGTTGATGCTCCTGCTGACTGGGAAAGGATGCTCAGAAAAATTCAAGTTTCTTGGCAATATAAGAATGCTTTGGCTGAAGATATCGAACAACTAAGACGCTGTTTTCATTACCCTGATGGACTGCCTAGTGATGCCAAAGCCTGGCTGAAAGAAGTAAAAAAATGGGCAAACAAACTGTCGCAGGCTCTGCCATTAGTCCAGCCAGCCTTGCAAGATGGAACTTGGCGAGTGATATTGCATTATTGCCGTTTGAGCTTAATGCTGGGCGATCATTACTACTCTTCGTTGGAACCCAATAATCCAAAGCGTCTTAAAAATCGGGAATTGAAGCTGTATGCCAATACCGACAAAAAGCACAAACCCAAACAGACGCTGGATGAGCACCTTTTGGGGGTTGCGAAACAGGCCGTTAAAACAGCCCACTTTTTACCGGTCTTTGAAGGCCGTTTGCTCAATGGTAAGGAGGTTTTACAAAGAGCAGAAGATATCCAGTCACTAAAAAAAACCAGCACGGACAAGAATTTCCGTTGGCAAGATAAGGCTGTTTTGGAAATCAGTCGTTGGAGAACAGATCATAAATTGAATGGAGAAGAGCAATTTGGATTCTTTACCGTCAATATGGCTAGCACCGGTAAGGGAAAAACCTTTGCCAACGCCAAGATTATGCGCGCACTGTCAAATGATGCTAATAGCTTGCGTTATATTTTGGCTCTCGGGCTTAGAACGCTAACGCTACAAACCGGTGATGAATATCGAGATCGAATTGGCCTGGACAAGGATGAACTGGCGGTATTGATTGGATCGCGAGCCGTGCAGGAACTTCATAATCAAAAAACGGATGACAAATCAGACGACAAAGAAGATTCCTATGGCGGCTCGGAATCATCCGAGTCTCTGATGGACAATGAAATTGATTTTGAGGTGATCCCCAATATAGAAGAAATGCTGAAAACCGTTCTGCAACGCCCTAAAGATCAGCAGTTTCTATACGCACCTGTATTGGCCTGTACCATCGACCATATGATGGCGGCAACCGAAACGATACGCGGCGGGCGTTATATCTTGCCTGCATTGCGTTTGATGTATTCCGATTTGGTAATCGACGAAATCGATGATTTTGATGGTACGGATTTGGTAGCTATCGGCCGCTTGATTCATCTGGCCGGTATGCTGGGAAGGAAAGTGATGATCTCTTCTGCCACCATTCCACCTGACCTGGCTGAGGGTTATTTTAATTCTTATCAATCTGGCTGGGCATTGTTTGCCAGAATGCGGGGGGAAAGCACAAAAATTGGATGTGCCTGGATTGATGAGTTCAAAACCCGCGTTGATAGCATATCGGCAACATTTGATACCGAAGCGACCAACTCTTATCAAGCGTTTCATCAGCAGTTTATTGAGCACCGCTTAAAAAGACTGGCAGAACAGCCGGCCAAACACAAAGGCAAAATTGTTGATTTGCAAGCAGATGACGAGACCAATGAGCAAACTCTGCAGAAAAAATATTTCCAGACGATCCAAAACGCTGTGATCGAGCAACACCATCAACATGCTTACCAGGATGAAGTAACGGGAAGGCATGTCAGTTTTGGTGTTGTGCGTATCGCCAATATTACTCCCTGTATCGAGCTGACCCGATATTTACTCTCGGCTGACTGGCCAGAAAATATTGAAATCCGGTCAATGGCCTACCATAGCCAGCAAGTCTTGCTAATGCGAGATGCACAAGAGAAGCATTTAGACGCCGTACTGAAGCGAAAAAAAGGTAAGCAGGCATCATTGGAATATCCCGTTATCAGAAAACATATTGATAACAGTACAGCAAAGGATCTGATTTTTATTCTGGTGGCGACACCAGTGGAAGAGGTTGGTCGGGATCATGATTTCGACTGGGCGGTGATAGAACCCTCTTCCTTCCGTTCCATTATACAAATGGCTGGTCGTGTTTTACGCCATCAAATACTGAAGAGTGATATTGATACGGCCAATATTCATATTTTACAAACCAATTATAAGGGCTTTATAAACAAAAAAATCGCATTCATCAGACCCGGTTACGAAAGCAGTGCATTGTCATTAAAAACGCACGACCTGAAACAGTTGATCGATACTCAAGCGATTGCCAAAAGACTGGATGCCAGCCCAAGAATTCATCGATTAAAAGAATTACAACCGAATAAGAAACTGGCCGATCTGGAGCACGAAGCTATCCATCAATTACTGACTCATTATCAGGAAAGAACAGCTCGTGATTTACAGGGCTGGCTGACAGACAACTGGTGGTTGACCGGAATACCACAAACGTTGGTACGGTTCCGGCAATCAAATGAGCAGCAGCTCCTCTATCTAGTGCCAATGGATAAAGGCATGAAGTTTTGTGAGAAAGATAAGGGATTACCACTGCCAGTAGAAAGGCAGCTGGGTATTCAACATCAAGAGGACTTGACTGAAATACAGATCAACAGGCTTTGGTTAAAACGCGATTATCAGGAACTATTGGAACAAATGGGCATTGATATAATGCAAGCCGCACTGATTTACGGTGAATTAAACCTGCCTATTTATAGTAATAACAATACAGCAGAATATGTCTATTTATCACAACTTGGGTTGATGAGAAAATCTAGAACAGGAGAATAAGGTGATTGATCCAGCAATAAAAGACTTTCTAACCGATCGCAAAGAGCAATGGTTAAAAAGCAGAGTTAAAGGTAATACACCAGAAGGTAAAAAGGTTGAATTGCACCAGGAAGCCAACGAAAACTTTTCACTGGCCAACTGGTTGCCCGATGCTGCGAGGCGGGCGGGGCAATTATCGATGGTGACTCATCCGGCCAAGTTTTCCCATCCCAATGCCAAAGCGACAGCGTTAATTGCAGAAGCGGCCGCCAGAAAAGATGGTCTGTTACGTTCCGGAAATGTCAAGGTGGAACTGGATGTGTTGGGCAATGCGGCGGCGCTGGATGTGCATAAATTTCTCTCCCTGGTATTACAAGACGACCTGACTGTTTTACAGCACCTAGAACAAAAGACAGAGACGATTAAACAACAATTTACCTTGCCAACCGCCAGCTATGACGAGATATTGAGTGGCTTGCTGGCAATCAAACAAGGCAACGAAAAACCGAAAACGCATGGTGGTATCAAGCAGGTATATTTTCCCGTTTCTGACAATAACTACCACTTGCTCTCCATTCTCACTCCCTCCGGTATTTTATACGAACTGAAGCAACGCATTAACCAGATGCGTTTTTCTGATGAGGCTAAAGCATCCCGCGAGGCGAGACGGGAAAACAAGGCGGGGCAGGATTACAGCGAGGTTTTTGATTTAACGCTGATCGGTTTTGGTGGCGCAAAGCCCCTGAATATCAGTGTATTGAACTATCAGAATGGCGGTGTTGCCTTTTTGCTGAATGCTGCGCCTCCCGTTTTGTCCGGGAGACGCCTTAATCCGCCACGCAAAGATTTTTTTGACTTTAGCTATACCAGACCAGAAAGTCACCGTGAACTTTTTGAGGGCTTTCATAAAACTCTGAGCCTGGCGATCAACAACAAGGGGATTCGTAACCGCATCAAGAGTCTCGCCAAAGCCATCTTTTTTGAATTGATAGACCGTTCATGGCAACTTCGTTATCTTGAACCGGGCTGGTCAGACTCGGATCGTTATCGCACCTTGGCCAAATATCAGAAATTATGGCTGGACAGTCAATATCATCAGGCGGAAGAAAAAGACGAGCAATGGCTGGATCAGCTGGAAGAAGCGATGGTGCGCTGGTTTATCAATGCTTACGACAAGCTGATTGGTAAACAGCAAAGCCTGTCGCTTTCAGACTATGAATTTATTGAATTGAAAAAATGGCTGCAAGGCTGTGGGGAGGGGTTGAAATGAGCCGAAATATTTTATTGATTCGCCATGTTCGCATTCACAACGCCAATGCACTGGCCAGTCCTTATTCAGTTGGATTTCCAGCAATGACCGCCTGGATGGGTGCGGTACATTCGCTTGAGCGAAAAATCAAACGGGATGAACGCTTTAATGAAGAACTGGATGATCTGATCTTTTCTTCTGTTGGCGTGGTCTGCCATGCTTTTGATTTGCAGACCTACAAGGGACAAAATAATTATGACCATGTCATTATCGGTACCGGAAATCCGTTGGACAAGACTGGCAAGCGACCATCCTTTATCGAAGAAGCACGCTGTGATTTAACTGTTTCACTATTGATTGAATACCGCGCCAGTGACAGCGAAGAGCTGGAAAATGCTGTGTCACAACTTTTACCTACCATTAAATTGGCCAGCGGTGACATTCAGCATGTTAACGAGATAAAGCGCTATCCAGTCTATTCAGAAGCTGATCAGCATCAATTAATAGGACAAATCATGCCTGGGTTTTGCTTGATAGAACGCCGGGACTTAATGCGGCAGGCGATGCAAGAGGGTCAGGATGCGCTCGATGCCCTGCTGGATTATGTCAAAGTAACCCATCATTGCGAACAGAACGATGACGGCAAAGTCAGCTGGATAAGCCGTCGAAAAGAAAAAGGCTGGATGGTTCCCATCAGTGTCGCTTATCAAGGAATCAGTGAACTGGCGCAAGCCGAGCAACAACGCGACCTTGAAACCCCTCATCGGTTTGCCGAAAGCGTCGTCACACTTGGTGAATTCATCATGCCTTACAGGCTGGATAATCTTGAGCCTATGCTTTGGCGCTATCAAACCAACCTTGAACATAATCTTTATTTGATCTCACCACTTGAAATAAAAGGAGAAACTCATGGCTAAGAAAAATGATATTGCAAGCGTGCTGGCGTTTGAGAAAAAACTCGTTCCATCTGATGGACTGATGTATGGCGCCATCTGGGAAAAACGACTTGAAAACCTCGAGCCGTTAGCACTACGCGAGAAATCCGTTAGAGGGACGATCTCAAACCGGCTAAAAGCAGCCATCAAAAATGATCCCCTGAAGTTGAATGCAGAAGTGGAAAAACCCAATCTGCAAACTGTTGATAGCTGTTCCCTGACAGAAAAGCAGGACACGCTGGTATTGAAATTTACCCTCAAGGTATTAAGCAATGTGCAGCAACCATCAGCCTGTAACCATCAGGAATTTAACCAGAAATACCAAAAAGTGGCAGAAAGCTATATCGAGCAGAAAGGTTTCAAGGAACTGGCAACACGTTATGCTACCAACATCGCAAATGGCCGCTTTTTGTGGCGAAACCGCGTCGGCGTAGAAAACCTGGAAGTTAAAGTCAAATTGGCCGGTTCAGAGAAGAAGGAGTGGAATTTTGATGCAACAAAAATCAGCACCCGCCATTTTGATATCAATGATGATGCCATTAAAGAGCTGGCAACCGTCATCGCTGATGCGCTAACTGGAAAAAAAGATTTTGTCCTGCTGGAAATCACCGCTTTTGCCCAGGTTGGGAAAGCACAGGACGTCTACCCCAGTGAAGAACTGGTGCTGGATAAAAGCAACAGTTCCAAAGGCAATAAAAGCAAAATTCTTTACTGCGTCAATGATATTGCCGCCATGCATTCACAAAAAATTGGCAATGCGATTCGAACCGTGGATACCTGGTATCCGGATTTCGAAGAAGCCGGTATTGGACCGATTGCACTGGAGCCCTATGGCGCTGTAACCAACCTGGGCGTAGCCTACCGTAACCCAAAAGCCAAAAGCGACTTTTTTACCCTGTTCGACAAATGGGTATTAGAGGATGAACTGGATTCTGTAAACGATATGCATTATGTCATGGGTGTACTGGTGCGCGGTGGCGTATTTGGCGAAAGTGGCAAGGAGTAAAGGGGATGAAATATTACCAGGATACAAAACTCCTGCCTGATACAGAAATACCCTTATACTTTATTCGCAATAAAACCATATCCAAACTGCATAAAACCCTGCACGATCAAGAGCAAACCGCAATCGGCGTCAGTTTCCCCGGCTACAAAGTCAAGCTGGGCGACACCATTCGCCTGCACGGCAGCCAGGCCGATCTGCAAAGCTTGCACGCTTCCAACTGGTTAGGAGGTTTGTCTGGCTACTGCCAAGTAAGCGATATTTTACCTGTACCTGAAACAGTAGAAGGCTACCGAACAATCTCCCGTATTCAGCCAACCATGACCATAGCAAAGCTTAAAAAACGGATTGAGTACCAAAGAGCCAGGGGTGACCTGAAAACCGATGAAGAGGTGAAAGCCTATGAAATGCAGTATAAGGCCAAAATGTTTGCAGAAAGCCTGGATAACCCCTATCTGGAATTGCAAAGTAACTCGACAGGTGAGAGCTACCGGATATTTATAAAACTTGGTGAAGTTCAAAGCCTGCCCGTTCC
>JALVQM010000025.1 GCA_027025615.1 Desulfobacteraceae bacterium
CCATGGATGGGGATATGCAGAATGATCCCCATGATATTCCAATGCTGTTTGCCAAGATGGAGGAAGGATATGATCTGGTCAGCGGCTGGCGTTTTAACCGCCAGGATGCATTTATCAACAGGAAGCTCCCATCAATGATCGCCAATAAGCTCATCTCCATCGTGACCGGTGTTCATCTTCATGATTATGGATGTACGCTGAAAATGTTTCACCGGGAGATTACCAAGGGCATCCGACTTTATGGCGAGATGCATCGTTTTATTCCAGCAATTGCATCCGGGATGGGCAGCAGGATAGCCGAGGTCAAGGTCAATCATCGGCCAAGGCGGTTCGGCATCTCAAAATATGGAATTTCACGGACCCTACGTGTCATCCTTGATCTGATGACGGTGAAATTTCTTTTAAGTTATGCCACAAGACCCATCCAGGTATTTGGTATGTTGGGGATTATCAGTGGCTCTCTTGGATTTTTTATTGCCCTTGTCATGACCATTCAGCGGCAGTTTTTTGGTGTTCCCCTGGGCAACCGCCCCCTCCTTTTGCTGGCGGTCCTGTTGATATTTATTGGTATCCAGTTTATTTCCATGGGGTTGTTAGGAGAACTCCAGGCCAGAACGTATTTTGAGGCACAGGATAAACCGATTTACGTTGTCCGGGAAGTTTTAAAAAAAGAGGAACCGGGAAATTTTTCTTGTTGATGTTCCGGCCCTTATTTCTGTTTGTGTCTATGATGCCTGACCAATGAAACTGTCAAAAAATTTTCGAGACGCCTACAATAAAACTACTCGGTCCATAATTCATAGTTCCTGCCCGGAAGATGGGGAAAGTGTCCGCAAGGTGATGGGACGGGCAGTAGGTGGCAGTTTTGATGCCATAGGATATCTGGAAAAAATGTTATTGCAGCAACATGGTCTGCATGAGGAAACCGATCTCATTGACGTGGGGTGTGGAGCGGGCCGGTTGTTGAGTCAACTGAACCATGGAGATGTCGCAAGTTATCTCGGTATTGATATTTCGGCTGAACTGTTAGATTACAGCAGGCAGTTTCTTCGTGGACCTGACTGGAATCTCAAGTTGGTCTCCGGTTGTGAGATACCGGCTGATGACCAAAGCGGTGATATGGTTTGTATGTTCTCGGTCATTACTCATCTCCTGCACCAGGAGAGCTACCGATATTTTCAGGAGGCGGCCCGTGTCCTGCGGCCCGGCGGAAGATTGATTGTTAGTTTTCTGGAGTTTCGTCATCCCGGTCTTTGGCCCATCTTCGAGGATTCAGTTGATGTGGTGCTGGGCGGTGAACGTCTGGATATGTTTGTGGACAGGACAGGACTGAGGTTATGGGCCAAACATTCCGGGCTTAAAGTGGTGACCCTATTGGATGGAGAAAAACCTCATATAATTATTGATCGTGAGATAGTGTTTGAAAACGGTACCAGGGTGACGGATAAGGCGCGGTTGGGGCCGATAGGCCAGTCCGTGATTATCATGCAGAAGGAATAAGTTGGCTTATATTTTGTGAGGTGATATTTAAAACCATTTAAAATTTATATGGTTACCTGATAGATAATGTTGTCCTGTAATTTTTTCCTGAGATAAGCTTCTTCAGGTAAGGTACCGGGAGTTTCTATGCAAAAAAGAAAAAGATTGGAAGAGTTTATTTTTCCTTTGTTGAAATGCATTAATTGTCAGAACGGTAGTCTTGAGATCGATGAAGAATCAATAAGATGTAGGAAGTGCGCGGCAATATACCCAATTCATAATGATGTCCCCATTATGATACCGGATCCCTCTCTGGCGTATAATTTTTCTCCTGCTGTTGTTGTGGAAAATAGTTATTCCCAACAATGGATTGATTTAATTGATAACTCTGCCGGCGAGCCCGTACTAGATTTAGGATCTGGTAATAATCCAGATTTTTTCCCAAATCTTATTAAACTTGAAATATTTGCTCTCCCGAATGTTGATGTCGTTGGGTACGGAGAGAATCTTCCCTTTGCGGACGATACGTTCCAAATTGTATTCTCAGGCGCCGTGATAGAGCATGTTCAGGATCCATTCGAGGTCGTGAGAAATATAGAGAGGGTTCTGAAAAATAATGGAAAAGTGTATATTGAAACCGCTTTTCTGCAGCCTGTTCACGCATATCCAAGTCATTTTTATAATATGACCAAGACAGGACTGGAAAACTTGTGCTCTCGGTTTATAATGCTGGATTCCGGGGTAAAAGCTCATCAAGCACCTTCATTTGCACTGAATTGGATGTTAAAAAGTTGGCAAGAGAAACTGGATTGTGAGGAAAAAGAGTCTTTTCTGGGGGCAACAATACATGAAATTATTACCGAGTATTCCAAAAATCCATTTAGTCGAAGATGGATGAAAAGTTTTACAGAGATTGATGAAGAAGAACTTGCATGCGGTGTATTTTTTA
>JALVQM010000026.1 GCA_027025615.1 Desulfobacteraceae bacterium
AGGTTGAACTGGCCTACGATGGCATTGAAGGGCTGGAAAAGGTCAAGACCAATCCGCCGGATGCCATTGTACTGGACGTAATGATGCCGGAAAAAGATGGTTACGCGGTTTGCAAGGAATTGAAAAACGACGACAAGTACAAGGATATTCCGATCTTGATGCTGACGGCAGTTGCCTCTCACGTCACCTCGACCCGTTACTCGCATTACGACGGAATGAGCATGGAAGCAGATGATTACCTGGCCAAACCGGCTTCTGCCGAGCAGATAACCGAGAGTATAAAGTGGCTCCTGGGCATGAAGTAGTTTGATGGCCTGCAGGTACGATCCCAGCTTGTGAAAGGGTGCCCGGGAACCTTTTCCAGCCGGGAGGTGCCTTAAAAGAGTTGTTCTCCCCGCGTAACGATAGATGTTAGGGGCCGACCTGCTGGCAGTTGCCTGTCCAGTGGTCATTTGCCCGCAAATCTTTTGCTCCGGCCTGAATTACAGAAGATTAACCCGACATTTTTCCTCCAACCCGGCTGAAAAATGTTCCAAGCTTAACTTGTTACGATGCCGGGTAGTTCTGGTTGATTATGACCAATCATCAAGCTGCAATTGTTGGTTCTCAATTGGACTTGTATGCGCCTGTTTTTTGCATAATTAGCGACAGACGGGTGTTCCGGTCCAGGTCGCCCCAGTTGTTTCGGCGGGTGATTGCCAAATTGGGTCTAAACGCAAGCTATGTTCCTTTCATGGTGCAGCCTGATAACTTCCCAAAAGCCATGGAAAGCCTGCGGGTATTGAATATTGCAGGTGCCAATATTACTGTTCCCTACAAAGAGAAAGTGGTTGACTTCATGGACGAGCTTTCAGAAGGGGCTAACATAATTGGAGCTGTAAATACAGTGGTTTGCAAAGACGGCAAGTTGAAAGGATACAATACCAATGCTATTGGAATCATGGACGCCCTGAATGAGGCCGGGATAGAGGTTGCTGATAAAACCGCCCTGGTTTTCGGCACCGGTGGGGCTGCCCGGGCAGCGGTATTTATCCTTAACTGGCTGCGGGCCGCCAAGGTGTGGGTGGTCGGCCGTGATTATGAAAAAGCAGCTCGCCTGGCTTCCCATGTGGCTGGTTCGCCCATGAAGCTTGATCGCCTGGAACAGTTTTCTGAGCAAGTCCAGCTTCTGATCAATGCAACTTCAGTTTCCAGCCCGGATGAAGCTCCTGAGCTGGCGAAGACCGTGAGCAAACTTAAGTGCAAGGTCTCCCTCCTGGTTTACGATCTAAACTACGGCAGGTGCAAGAATATGTGGCAAGCATGGGCCCAGGCCCACAACCTGCCTTTTGTTGATGGCACTTCGACCCTGGCCCACCAGGCCAGCCGTACCTTCGCCCTCTGGACCGGCATCAAGGTGGATCCTGGAGAATTTATTTGCTGATCGGGTATGCTTTGGTTTTTAATAGCTGTGTGAATGTCTGCATGAGCTGGTGATTCATAGTTTAATTGCAATTACTGTTTCAGGCTGTGGGTGAGTTGCTGCAATCTTATTTGTCCTGGTTGACCGGTAGCAGTACGATAAAGGTGCTGCCCTGGCCGGGAGTGCTTTTGACACTGATAAACCCTCCCAAGGAATCTACCAGGCCTTTTACAATTGGCAGGCCCAGTCCGGTACCGGTAATATAGCGGGTTTTCTCATTTTTCACCCGGTAAAAGCGCTCAAAGATCTTGTCCAGGTATCTTTCTTCAATCCCGAAGCCGTTGTCGATTACCTGGACCCTGATGTTCAGGCCTGAAAGATCGACGGCCACGGTTATTTTACCGCCTTCATCGGTGTAATTGATTGCGTTGGTGATAAGGTTGCCGAAAATGCTCTCCAGGGTCAGGGGATCGGCCTTGATGGGCGGCAGTTTTTGTTCCGGTCGCTGTAAAGTCAGGGTCTGGTTTTTTGACCGGGCCCTGTCTCCCAGGAAATCCACTATTTGTTCCAACAGGTCTTCCACCTGCACCGGCTGGATTTCCTGGCAAACCGCCCCGGACTCGATCCTTGAAAGATCGAGCAGGTCCCCAATCAGGGATATCAGGCCCTTGGTTTTTTCCTTGGCCCGGGAAAGCAGATGCCTCTCTGTAGGAGAAACCTGATCGATCAGATCGTTCAGGACCAGGGCCAACTGTTCGTGAATTGTTGAAAGTGGGGACCTGAGTTCATGGGAAACCTTGGCCACAAACTCGGACTTGAGCCGGTCAAGGATTTTCATGGCGGTAATATCAACGATGGTTACAATTGCACCGAGACATTCGTTCCGCTGACCTATAACAGGGCGACTACGTGCCAGCAGAAATTTTTGGTTGTCGATTGAAAATTCGTACTGGGGGATATCTTCAAAGTCCAGATGTCTGCCTCTGGAGATATCCATTATCAATTGACACAGGGACTGGTCAGGTA
>JALVQM010000027.1 GCA_027025615.1 Desulfobacteraceae bacterium
GGCCAATCAGCTTGGCCGCGTAGATAAGCAAGCGTGTACTTGCTCCTTCTGCAAGGCCTCGCTGCTGAATGGAGCGTATCTTGGACGCCAGCCGTACCAGGCAAGCTGCCGTCTCATTGTCCGTCCACCCCTCCCGCATTACGATCAACTCCTCTTTATCAGGCTCAGGGTAGTCGAACTCTAGGGACACAAATCTCTGGCGGGTACTGGGCTTGAGATCCTTGACTACCGACTGGTAGCCCGGGTTATATGAAATTACCATCAGAAAATCGGGATGGGCCGGCAGCACCTCAGGTTTCTTGTCAATATTCAGGGTACGGCGGTCGTCGGTAAGGGGATGAATTACCACCGTCGTATCCTTGCGGGCTTCGACTATCTCGTCCAGGTAGCAGATTGCACCAATCCTCATGGCCTGGGTCAAGGGCCCGTCGCTCCAGACAGTCTGATCGTCCTTGAGCAGGAACCGTCCAATGAGGTCGCTGGCGAACAAATCTTCATGGCAGGCAATGGTGATCAATGGCCGCTCAAGTTTCCATGCCATGTACTGGACAAAACGAGTTTTGCCGCAACCTGTAGGCCCTTTGAGCATTACCGGCAATTTGGCTTGCCAGGCGGCTTCAAACAAACTTATTTCGTCATTCTGCGACAGATAAAATGGTTCGGATGATATCCGGAATTCAGTTGCCAGGTCTCTGCTTTGACTGTCTTTTTGATTCATATTTTCCAGTTTCCAGATTATGTTTTCGAAAAATACGGCTATCCAGACAAAATAACAAACCTTTTACAAAACCATAGCCGTTGACATAGTTAGGACAAGGGCTATTATATTGGCTCAAGTCGGCCGCCAGCCGGACCGAAACAAACACAAGGGATTAATTTGCAGTAAAGGATACTTATAACTTCTATGGAAACCAATGACAATAACCAGATGATTCGCCGGCTCAAGGTCGAAGACAAGGAAATCATCCTGGTGGGCACAGCCCACGTTTCCCACCAAAGTGTTGAGCAAGTCCGCCGGATAATCGAAAGTGAAAACCCGGACACGGTCTGTGTGGAACTGTGCCAGTCACGCTACCAGGCCATGCGCAGCCAGGACAACTGGCAAAATACCGATATTGTTAAAATCATAAAGGATAAAAAGACCTATGTCCTGCTGTCCAACCTGATCCTGGCTTCCTTTCAACGCCGGATAGCCGCCAAGCTGGATATCAGGCCGGGCCAGGAAATGCTCCAGGCCATAGAGTCGGCCGAAGAAGCAGGGGCACAGGTCTGCCTGGCAGATCGCGACATCCGCACTACCCTTTCTCGAACCCTGCGCAGCCTCAACCTCTGGCAAAAAACAAAGCTGCTTTTCCAACTGCTCCTGTCCATGTCCGAAGCCGACGACATAGACGCTGAACAAATCGAAGCCCTTAAACAAAAAGACGTCTTGGATGCCGTGCTGTCTGAAATCGGCCAAGACCTGCCCACCATCAGAACCACCCTGATCGATGAAAGAGATCTTTACATGGCGGCCAAGATAAGGTCCGCACCAGGCACCAAAATCGTGGCCGTGGTGGGAGCAGGTCATCTCCAGGGTATTTTAAAACACTGGGAAGAACCCATCGACCTGGAGCCCCTTGATACAGTCCCGCCCAAAAATCCCTGGATAGGCATGTTGAAATGGATTATACCTCTGGCAATTCTGGCCCTGCTGGCTTACGGCTTTACCGCCGGCGGTGCCCAAGCCGGCAAAAGCATGCTGGTTTGGTGGATAGCCGCCAACGGCATCCTGGCCGGCATAGGGGCTTTGGCCGCCCTGGCCCACCCCCTTACTGTGGCCTCATCTGTGCTGGCGGCGCCCCTGACCTCTTTAAATCCCATGATCGCCGCCGGATGGGTCTCCGGCCTGGTGGAAGCTTTTTCCAGAAAGCCCCAGGTACGTGATTTTGAAAACCTTCACCAGGACATCCAATCCTTCAAGGGATTCTGGAAAAACAAGGTAACCCGGATTCTGCTGGTGGTTGTGTTCACCAACCTGGGCAGTTCCCTGGGTACCTTTGTAGCCCTGCCATTGATGATGCACTCCCTCTAGCTTCAGCCCTCGGCCAGTATCTTGACCACCGTCCGGCTGTAAAGGCTTCCGTCATCCAGCTTGTGGGTCAGCCTGACGGTCCTGAGCCTGTTGCGGGCAAAAAGCTGGATACATTCAGGGTATAGCTGCCACTCCTGTTCAAGCCCTTTCTGTTTAATGGTATCCAGGCTGTCGCCTTCTTCGATGGCAAAGCAACGCTGCCCGATGATCGGTCCGCTGTCTTCACCATAGTCTATGAAGTGGACGGTACATCCTCCAACCTTGCACCCGTAACGGTAGGTATCACCATAACCGTCAACCCCAGGGAAAGAAGGCAGCAGGGCCGGGTGAATATTCATTATCCTGGGATTGTCTTGGTCTGTGTTGAAACGGTCAATGAAATAGGGTGTCAGGTTGCGCATGAAGCCCGCCAGAACGAGAAGATCTATCCGGTATGGTTCTATTTGCGCCAGCAAGGCTGCCTCAGCCGCGGCACGGGTGGCAAAAAAAGCTTTTACCCGGGCCGAATCGCTGTCTTCAGGAAACAGGTTCTGGCGCTGCAGACAATCCTGGAGATCGAAATCCTGTGGCAACGCCAGGGCTTCTGGTGACTTGCGATATTTCCGGATGATTTCTCCATAATCGACCACGAAAGTCGGAATATTATGGTCCCGGGCTCTTTGCAGGCCCCGGACGCCATCTTTGTCCGAGCCAACAAAGACCACCTGTCCATCAATCCGGCCATCTTCGCAGGCATCGATAATGGCCTGCAGGTTGGTACCGCCTCCTGAAATCAGGGCTCCGATTCTTATTGCCTTGTCCATGAGACCTCCTTTGGAATTTATGCCTGGCGGCCTGAAGCTAAAGTCCAGGCCGGATGAACCGATACAAAATAAGACGCAGCCAAATCAAAATACAGCTTTGCCCGATTGAATATTCAAGAAAGCTATTGGTAACATGAATACATTCGTTGCCCGCCAGCCAATTTTCAACCAACGCAAAAAAATTTTCGCCTATGAACTGCTGTTCCGTGACGGTACGGCAAACGCCATGGGGGACATAGACGGCGATGTTGCCACAAGAACAGTACTGTCCAACAGTTTGTTTTCAATTGGACTGGAAACCATCCTTGGCGGGAAAAAGGGCTTTATCAATTTCACCTCTAACCTGCTTGCAAACAAAGTGCCCCTGCTGTTGCCCAAAAAATCCATTGTTGTGGAAATCCTGGAAAACGTCGATATCACCCCCGAACTGGTAACCGCCTGCCAACTCATGGCCAGCAAAGGTTATACCCTGGCGCTGGATGATTTCGTCTACGACGACATCTGGAAACCGTTACTGGAAATTGCCCATATAATCAAATTCGACCTGCGTCAAAGCACATTCGGTCAAATCCGGGATTACATTTCCAGGCTGGGGAACGGCAGGTTGAAACTGTTGGCCGAAAAGGTTGAAACCTACCAGGAGTTCATCTCAGCCCGGGAAATGGGGTTTGAGTTTTTCCAGGGTTACTTTTTCTGCAAACCTGAAGTTGTTCAAGGCAAGGCTGTACCCGGAATTAAATTAAACCTACTGCAACTGATGGCAAAAATCAATCAGCCTGATTTCAATTTCAACCAACTGGAAAAAATTATCGAAAGGGATGTCAGCCTTTCATACAAGCTTCTACGCTACATCAATTCTGCTTTCTTCTCCAAGGCCAATCGGATCAGCTCCATCAAACAGGCCCTGGTCTACCTGGGGCAAAAAGAAATCCAGCGATTCATTTCACTCATTGCCATGAGCAACCTGGCAGCAGGCAAACCCAACGAACTTGTCCGCACATCCTGTATCAGGGCCAAGTTCTGTGAACTTGTTTCAGCAAATTGCAGCGGGCCATACGACCCGGCCCAACTTTTCACCCTGGGCATTTTTTCCCTGATAGACGCTATAATGGACCAGCCCATGGATACAATAATGGATTCCCTGCCCCTGGACGACGATATAAAATCCGCCCTGGCACAGCGTACCGGCCCTTTCTTTCCGTACCTTCAACTTGCAGAAGCTTATGAACGCGGCAACTGGAAACTGCTTGGAAGCCTTACCGCCACCCTGGAATTAAAGGACGCAGAATTGCCCGCTCTTTATATTAAGGCCTGCCGTTGGGCTGATGCTCTGACCAGCCTTGCATAATCCAGAACTCGCCCCATGACCCGAAAAAATGTAATACCACCCGGCCATTCCATCACCTGTCAGGGCAGTCGTATTGAGAACCGATACTGCCACTTTTGGGTTTTGCCAACTATTGCAACTTTCACATATAATAGGTAATTAAGGAAGAGTCGATCCGGTGATCTGCACCCGGATTGGCCTGCCGGTACCAACCAACACGCATTCAACGCCAACAATGTTGTGTGTTCAGTCAGAGCACACCAAAAAACGGGAGGAGCTGGTATGGGAAAAGGGAAGGTATTTGCGGTATTAGTTCTTTTTGTTTTAATGGCCGGGTGTGCAACCACTTCTGATTTTGATATTACAAAAGCAAATATGGACAAGGGACTCAATTCCTGTCTGGGTAAATTAACCAAAGACAGGCTGATAATGCTGGCTTCCACCCCTACAGAAAGAGTCAAGTTGGCAGATGGGGAAATATGGATTTATAAATATCGAAAATCGGTCGTTAAAACAACTACCACCGGAAATGGCTCATTGCTGTTTCCTCTTGAATCAGAATCAAAAACCCATGACTATGCTTTAGACGTAAGATTGCGCTTTGATGATAACGGGATACTTAACAGCTGGAGCTATAAAGGTAATATAACCGCCTTTAACCACCCTTTTAAAGATATTATGTGTAAATAATCTCACTGGGTTGTGAAGCCTTGATGGAAGAAACAGAATTTTGCTTGAATGATGAAATGTTCGGGAAAAGATGGAGGAAGGCATACCTGATATCAGTCCAAACAGAAAAAGGGCCCATGACCTGGTGATTGTTGACATCGGCCGCCGGCAATATTATTTTGATCCAAGTGTGGCCGAAACAGACTACTGACTTAGCAAACATCCCACAGAAAGAAAGGATTTATCATGGCAGCAGGGATCCTCGAAATTGACGACAGCAACTTTGAAAGCAAAATATTGCAATCTGACAAACCCGTGGTAGTGGATTTTTGGGCGCCCTGGTGTGGCCCATGCAAGGCAATCGGACCGCTTGTCGAGGATCTGGCCTCCACTTACGGAGAAAAGGTTAAATTTGCCAAATGTAACGTTGACGACAATCCAATCACCCCGGGCAAATATGGAATCAAGGCTATTCCGACCCTGATATTTTTCAAAGACGGCAAAGTGATGGACCAGATAACCGGAATGGTGGCCAAATCACGCCTGGAAGAATCTATCCAGAAAATGCTCTAAGGCGGCAAGACTTGAATTTACTACTTGGGCGGCGGTTTCAGGGAAAAACTGCCGTCCTTGTTTTTTTGCTGCATCCAGCAACCGGACCCGACCTGGAGTTACCATGATACGAGCGAGCCTGGCTATTTCCCTGGTACTGTTAATACTGATCAGCGGATGTTCCTGGTTTTCCAAGGATTTTGAAGAAAAACCGGCTGAACAGCTTATCAAGGAAGGTTTGGAAGCATTTGAAGACGGGGAATACAAGACAGCCATCAAGCACCTGGAACAATTGAAAGACTGGTATCCTTTCAGCAAGTACGCCATCCTGGCCCAGCTGAAAATTGCCGATGCTTACTATCGCCTGGAAGAATACCCGGATGCCATCTTTGCTTACCAGGAATTTGAGCAGCTCCATCCACGCAACGAAGCCATCCCGTATGTTGTTTATCAAATAGGCCGCTGCTATTTCGATCAGGTTGATACCGTAGACCGGGATCAAAGCTCAGCTCTCCAGGCCCTGGAAACCTTCAAGCGTCTCATCAGGCAACACCCCGACAGTGCCTATGCACGCCGCGCCAGGCTGCACATTGCGGCCTGTCAACATAGCCTTGCAGGGCACGATTTATATGTGGCCCTGTTTTACTACAAAAGCAAACATTACAAAGCCGCACTTGAACGCCTGAAAAAAGTGGTAACCCGCTACCCAGATACCGGTGTACACTTCAAAGCCCTCCAGTACTGGGCCAAGTGCGAGGCTTTAGCCCGGTCTGCAGAACAAACTGAAAAGGAAGAACCTCCCCTTGAAAAACACAAGAAATGATTAATGGCAGAAAGGAACGGTCCCCGACTAAAAAATACAAAACTTTTATCCAGGCCTGGTCCAGGCAAACAACAAAGATTATGCCTTTATAAAAATATCTTTACAAACGGATCAAGGTAAGTTAGAGTCCGCTGTTTGATTAACTGACGAAATTTAAAAGTATCTCAGGGAGTCCAGATATGGCCAGAAAATGTGAAATCTGTGGTAAAAAACCTTTGGTGGGTAACCATGTCAGCCATGCCCACAACGTCAACAAACGACGCTTTAATCCCAACCTGCAAAGCGTAAGAACTGTATATGACGGCCGGGTTCAGCGAATGGTTGTCTGTACAAATTGTATCAAGTCGGGTCGGGTAGTCAAAGCCTCCTGAATTTGTTCAACCTTCGGCCCCATCGGAAAGTTTTATAATTTATGCGCTTTGCGATATGTGGCTTCCATCGCAAAGCGCAACAATTTCCCCTCCTGCCTTTGGGCTTGAAGTCTCCGTTAATATCGCCTCAATCAGTTGACCCTAGAGACATCCAGTACCTGGCGTACCTTTTTCAGGGCGCCAAGCAGCTTGTCCAGGTGCTCGACATCCTTGACCGCCAGGGTAAAACGGCTTTCAACTGTTTTGTCGTCCTTGGTTTCAGTCTTTGCACTCAGGATATTGGCACCATGTTTGCTGATAATGGAGGCCACATCAGCCAGCAAACCCACCCTGTCCAGTGAACGGATAACAATCTTGGCCGGAAACTGGTCCTCGGATTCAAGATCCCATTCCACCTCTATCTGCCTCTCAGGGTTCATTTTTAGGGCATTGACACAATTGGTACGGTGGACAGTAACTCCAAAACCGCGGGTTATATAGCCAATAATTGGATCACCAGGTACCGGCTGGCAACATTTGCCGAAACGAATCAGGATATCTTCCACCCCCTTGACCACTACACCGGAGCTGGTTTTCTTTTTACGCATCCGGCCCATCAGCCGGTTGATCAGAGAGTCCTGTTCAAGCTCTTCGGGTTTGGGTAACATCCTGCGTACGACCTGCAAGGGGGTTATTTTACCATAACCAACACTTATGATCAGGTCATCCACCGATTTGAACCCAAAGCCCTCGGCCACTTTTACCATTTGTTCGGATTTGGCCATGGTGTTGAAATTGAGACGGTACTTGCGAAAAGCCTTTTCACACATTTCACGGCCCAGGGTAAGGCTGCGCTGTTTTTCCTGGATTTTGATC
>JALVQM010000028.1 GCA_027025615.1 Desulfobacteraceae bacterium
TTTTTCCATTGTTTTCAGGTTGACCGAAGTATAAATATCCGGGCGGAGTTTCAGTTTATTGCCGCGGAAAACAGCCCCTCCTGCCAGTATTTGTTTAAATTCCAGCCCCGGGGGCAGGGTTTCGTAAACTATACGCCGTATATCGGGATTCTGCGATTTAAAGCCTGTAATTAACTCGTCCATTGCCATGAACTGGTTTCCAGCCATGAAGAGGCACAGATCATGATCATCGGCGTACTCCAGGCCATGAAGATCGTCACTGCGGCTTTCCGGTATTGTTGGCAGGGAGATCTTGATAGACATGGGTGGCCTTTCTTTTTACATGGCAGCGACTGAGTTCTGCTCTTTTGCCTCCTGCTGGTCGGGAGGCAGATCTGCTAATTCTTTCAAGGCCTCGCGAATGTCACGAGAGCCCTTTTCGTAAATTTCCCACACATTTGCATACTGTCTTCTGACTTCTGCCAGGGAATATTTCCCCCTTGTCTTTTCAAGATGGGTTTTAACAAGTTCCCTGACAGCAGCCCAACTATCACGTCTGGTCTGGTTTTCCAGGCTGGTAAGGTCATCGATACCTGCTAGTGTCTTGCGATGAAAACGGCGATAAAACAGTCGGTGAATGGTTGAAAACCAGAAAGCCATGGTAAGTCCACCGACTGCTCCGCATACCGATAGTTGTATCACCGGATCCAGCCCAGACATCGCCGGGGTAGCCATGGTCCCAACCCAGCCTGCGGCGGTTGACAGAAGCCCGGCAATAAGGGCCATGCCTGCGCCTTTTAGATGAAAGCGGCGAGCTCTGAGACGATAGTTGACCAGGGCTTCCAATAGGTGGGCCAAACGTTGTCCATGGGTTTCAACGAAAGCTGCAAGGTTGTCAAGCCTGTGGCAAGGTGCCTTGAGAACTGCCTCTTTCAAAGCTTCACGCTGGTTTTCCAGGTATTTGAGGTAGCCTGGGGCTGGCTGGTTGTTGGACTTTTGGACTGCTCCGGGCGAATAAGTCAGGTGAATCATGGGTATATCCTTGCGGCCGGTAATCTGGGACAGGTTCCAGCACAAGGTGCCATAAACCCGGATCAGGTCCATCATAGAGGCACATTCATCGATACGGTTGAGCACGAAGAGAACCCGGTCCTCAAAAGTTTTGGCAGGTAATGTATCCCTTAGACTGGTATGGGCCTCGCGGACAGTACCCGCCTTGTGAGGGTCAAAAAGCACCAGCACCAAATCGGCTATCTGCGCCAGGTCGCCGATAACTTCCTGGTAATTATACCCACGGTCCCTTTCGGTTATACTGTCCAGCATGCCGGGAGTATCGATTATGGCCAGGCTTTTAAGAAACGGAGAGTTGACTTTTTTCAGCCGGAAATGAGCTGCAAATCTTTGACCGTGTTTTTTAAGGGTTTCAAATGGATATTCAGAATCGTTGAGCAAAACCTTGCCGTCACGTTGGTCGGTGATTTGAATCGGGGATTCCGGCGGAAGGGAGTCGTCGTAGGTTATTACGGTAAACGAATCGTCAGTCGGTGCCTGACCTGTTCCCTGGATTTCTGCACCCAGAAATTCATTGATCAGGGTTGACTTGCCAGATGAATAATTGCCCAGTACAAGTACCTGTGGCCGCCATTTGATGGTTGTTTCCAGGGGTACTTCGCTATAGCCATACTGCAGAGCCACCGGGGTGAGCTGATCGGCCACCATTTCCAGCAATTCGATGCGCAACGATTCAATATAATTATCCCGATACATATAAGCTATTTTCGCTCCCGCCTTTTTCAGGTACAGCGTGCCAGATTGTAAAATTCACCCCAAATTATCTCAGGTGGGTCGCGAAATCAACCTTCAAAAACAACCGCATCCGCAATCGCAATCACATTCTGTATTGGCAGCCATGGCTTTTACAACTTCACGGGGGTCGGCAGGCGACACCTTCGCTATCGTTGCTTCCAACAAAAAAGGCGGCGGGCAACCCAGGATGCGCAAAAGTTCGCACCCAAGATGACCAAAAATTTCTGTTGTGGCGCCTTGTTCAACCTGAATTTTAATCCGGTCCCCGGCTTTTTTACCTGCCAGGCGCATTTCCAGGCCGGCAAGCCCATCTACTCCGATTCCGAAAATGAAACTGAAAACCAGGGGAGCCTGATGTCCAGCAGAATCGTCTTTGTAAACATAGAGATGCAATACGACCTTTTTTAAAGGGCCAATGGAAATTGGGGAGCTCATTTTCCACCTTTTTCACCTTTCAACGCCTTTGTTTTCATGCGTGGTCCATCCGGTAACGCTGGCGCAGGATTTGGGACATTTGCCTTACTGAAGCAAAGGCTTTTTCAACAGTTTTTTCTTTGTCAGGGTTAATCAGGCAGCAGGTTGCCGGTGAAAGCATGCCCTGATGTATCATTTGCTCCTTGTCTACCCCACGTGATGCCAGGG
>JALVQM010000029.1 GCA_027025615.1 Desulfobacteraceae bacterium
AGGTTGAAGAGCCGGATAGGTTTGCCAAGGTTGCCTTTGAGCTTGAACCTGGTGAAACGAGTGATATCCTGGAACTCGGCGGAGTTTTTTATCTTCTTCAGGTAGTTGACAAGGTGCCGTCGATGATTCCAGAGCTGGAGAAAGTCAGCAAGCGGGTCAGGCAGGACTATATCAAGTCCAAGCAGGATGAGAAAGCTCGGCAGGAGGCTGAACGTTTTCTGGAAAAAGCTCGTGAAAATGAGGATTTCAAAGCATTTTGCAGCAGCCGCAAAATCCCTCTCAACCAAAGTGGTTTTTTTAAGCGCAACGGAACTATTCCTGCCATTGGGTATGAACCGGCGATCATAAAGGCAGCCTTTGAGTTGACCGCTTCCCGGCCATTTGCCTCCAAACCCCTCAAGGGACGCAAAGGCTACTATGTTATACGTCTGAAAGAGCGAAAAACACCATCTGACGAACAGTTCGCCAAGGAAAGCAAAGATGTCGGCCAGCGTCTTGTTGCCAATAAGAAAAACCAGGTTTTTGATCAATGGTTGCAGGCTATCAAGAAAAAGAGCCAAATATCTATTGAAAAAGCTTACTCTGAGAAGTAAAAGCAGACAGGTGGTGATAGGCGGCCGAAGTCCGGGTTTGCACCAGTCAGGAGTTAACCATGGCCAGAAAAAAATTGGTTAAAGGCAAAAAAGAAAAGGTCGGTTATGTCACCAAAAAATGCCCGGAATGCTATGCATATGTCAAGATAGAAGCAGAGGTTTGCCCTTACTGCAAAACCAAGATCGGGCATGTCGGTTCCCATGGTATGGCGATCCGTAAAGTTGACTGGAAGTCGTATCTGACCTTTGCAGTGGCTTTGATTGCACTGGGAGTTTATATCTGGTGGGCATTTCTGCGGGGGTGACCGTCTGATCAAAGAGGCTTGCCTGCAGGGTTTCTCAGGTCAACGGGCAACCATGGCCCGCATCATATCACCGGCATTTTCGGCATGATCAGCTACACGGCCGATTATTTCAGCCAGTCTGACCAGGTGAAAGACCGAGGTGCCATCCTGGTCCATGCTGAAGACCTTATGCTTGATGAGGTCCTCGATATTGTCGGCCTCTTGTTCCTGGCGGCGCAATCGGCGGATAATATCCTTGACTTTTACCCTTTGGCGTTCAGAATAATTCCGAAAGTATTTCCGGGCTTCAGTGACCATTTCAACCAGCATTTCGACCGGGTTTATCACGGCATCAACCAACAAAAAGAAATCCTTTGTCAAATCTTCCGGGATTCCCGACTCGGGCTTGTATGACAGCCAGTCCAGGGTGTCGTCCATGGCATCAAGGACATTGTCTTGCTCGCGCAAATAACGGAACAGTTCGAATTTGTCCACCGGCATCAGAGTGCCTTTGGGCAGATGCCCCCTGATACGCCTTTTAATGGCGTCTGCCTGGTTTTCAAGGCTGCGCACTTCCTTGCGCAGCTCGTCGAAGGTATTACAATCACGAGCCGTGTAGCACTCGAAAGATGTTTGAAAGGCCCAGGCGCATTCCTTGACCTTTTCGGCGTGCTCCTGTAGCCCTGCAAAAGGCGATGCAATGAACATGGACAAGAATGGAAGGCGCATGAGACTCTCCTCGGACTAAACTATCTTTTCAATAATTTTGAACAAAAGCATACTGGTAAAAGCCGCCGCAGGCACTGTTAAAATCCAGTATATCATAATTTGGAAAATGATGCGAAAATTTACCGCTTCCAGCCCCCTGGCAAGTCCGACACCCATGACACCCCCGACTGCGGCATGGGTGGTTGACACCGGCAATCCCATCTTGGATGCCATCAGGACTGTCGTTGCGGCTGCGAAATCAACAGCAAAACCGCGGGTGTTGGTCAAAGTCGTGATCTTGGTGCCCATGGTAGTCATGACCCTGTAGCCGGCCATGGCAATACCGCAGGATATTCCGATCCCGCCAAAGAACAACAGGAATAGAGGTACCGGCACTTTAGCGCCCACTGACCCGGTTTTGACCAGAAAATAGATCACCGCCAGGGGGCCGATGGCATTGGCGACATCGTTGGCGCCCTGGGCCAGAGCCACATAGCAGGATGTGCCGATCTGAATGCGCCTGAAAACTGCCTCGGCATTGCCGTCTTTTGATTTCCGGGCTATCCTGCGCAACCAGCGCCGACCCAATAATCCAAGACCGATGGACGATGGCAGAGCGATGGCGAAAGCCATGGGTGTTTCAATGGCCAATCTTTTGCCCAGGGGCGTTTTAAAAAGAAACGAGAGCACTACTACAAAACATGCCAGCCCGATAAATATGGGAGAAAGTCGCAAAGCTGCTTCCAGGTCGTTCTTATGGGATAAAATCATTTTGACGATTACCCGGAACATGAAAAAAGCGATTACCAGGCTGAAGATTGGTGATATGATCCAGCTTAGAACAACTGCCCCCAGCTTGCCCCAGTTTATTACCCCGCTGCCTCCCGCCATTATGCCGAAGCCTATCATGGCCCCGACGATTGCATGGGTGGTCGATACCGGCAGGCTGCGCCAGGTGGCAAAAGAGACCCATAGTGCGGCGGCAAGCAGAGCCGACAAAGCCCCGATCAATGCCAGGTGAGGGTCTGTCAGAACTTCGGTCGAAACGATCCCCTTGCGGATGGTATTTGTGACGTGAGACCCAATCAGGGTGGCCCCGGTGATATTGAGGACCGCTGCGATAACAATGGCCTGCCTGATGGTTATTGCTTTGGCCCCGACAGCGGAAGCCATAGAGTTGGCCACGTCATTGGCGCCGATATTCCAGGCCATGTAAAAGCCGAAGGCATAACCTGCAACCAAGATCGCGAATTCGTGTCCCATCAAGTAGTCGCTGTCCGCCTTTCAGATAATAAGTGCTGGATCGCCTTTTAGCATGTCATGTGACCTAAATCAAATCCTTAGCGTCAATATTTGATGGTTTTGCAGTCATGATATCAAAGACTTTGTACTATGCCGTCAAATTTGATCCTCCCTGTCGATAAAGTGACGTTCCAGGAAATTTTCGGCTATAGAGTCGAGAAAGCGGCTAGGCCGGTACAGGATAGTTCCGCTGCTGCGGTCATATACCTGAGCAGGGTAGGTTATGATCAGATTTTCGCGGGCTCTGGTTGTGGCCACATACATCAAACGGCGTTCTTCTTCTATGTTGTCGTTGTTGTCCAGGCTGCGGAACGAGGGGAAGCGTCCATCAAGGGCCCATATAATGAAAACAGTATGCCATTCCAGCCCCTTTGCAGAGTGAACCGTTGACAGTACAAGGTGTTCTTGAGCCTGGCTGTCAGCTATCAGGTTGTCTTTGACACTGGCGGCCGGCGGCTCCAGGACCATGTCGTCCAGGAATTCCGGCAGTTGGTCGTAACGTTCCATTATGGATAACAGTTGTTCCAGATCACGCAGACGCTTAGGGTGGTCATCATATTTCTTGCGTAAAATTGGAAGGTAATACTTCAGGGCGGCTTCCCCCTTACTGACTGGAGCAAGCCCTTCGACTGCCATGGCCCTTATAACTTCAAGAAGCGGACCCAGTGCGGGGAGTTTCTTGCAGAAGCTTTCCAGGGCACCGATGCCGTGTTGTGAGACAGCCTGAAAAAGCTTTTCGGCAGTTGCCGGTCCTACCCTGTCCACCAGATTGAATACACGATACCAGCTCAAGCGGTCATTTATTGCAACCGTGATGCGCAGGTACGCAAGCAGGTCTTTTATATGGGCGGATTCCATGAATTTGAACCCGCCATATTTTACAAAAGGCAGATTACGACGGGTAAGTTCTATTTCAAGGTCAAAAGCATGAAAGCCGGCACGGAACAGAACAGCTATATCCGCCAAGGGGATGCCCCTGCGCTTAAGCCGGAGAATTTCGCTGGCAACAAAACCGGATTGAAGATGTTCATCAGCGGTGGCCACCAGTTGAGGAACACGGCCGCCGGTTTTCCGCGTGAACAGGCATTTGGAGAATTTTTCCCCGGCTTGATCAATTATTCTGTTTGTCAGATCCAGAATAGGTTGTACGCTACGGTAGTTTTCCTCCAGCTTGATTACCCGGGTTCCGGGAAATTTCTCCGGAAATCCGATTATGTTTTTGAAATTTGCCCCCCGGAAAGCATAAATGCTCTGGGAATCGTCACCTACTACCATAATATTTCTTTCAGGGTTTGTAATAAGGCTTACAAGTTCTGATTGGATGAAATTGGTGTCCTGGTATTCATCTACAAGGATGTGGGCATAGGTGTCGGCAAGACGGTTACGGATATCCGGAAAATCCTGGAGTAAACCGAGAAACAGGGTTAACAGATCGTCGTAATCGACAAGACAATGGGCCTGTTTCTGCTCATTGTATTGCTGGTTAATAGAATAGATTTCATCCAGGCAGTAAGTAAACTGGGGGTAATCGTTGTAAACGATATCTTCCAAGGCAAGATTTTTATTTACAGCCCGGCTGAACATGGTTGCCAGAGTTGATTTTCTGGGCAAACGGGTAATTTTGGCCTTGTTTTTTGCAGAGTAAGGGGTGGATACCAATTTGATCAGGTCTTCACTGTCGGCCCTGTCAATGATAGTAAATCCTTTAGGAAAGCCAATTCGATCTTTCCATCGGCGTAAGACAGAGTTGGCAAATGAGTGAAAAGTACCTCCGGCTACTTCCCGGCAACGTCGGTCAAGAAGATTCGCGGCCCTGGAAAGCATCTCTTGGGCCGCCTTGCGGGTAAAAGACAGCAAAAGAATAGATGAGGGATGAATTCCATCTTCAACCAGACGGGCCACCCGGTAGGTCAGGGTTCTCGTTTTCCCGCTTCCTGCTCCGGCTATTACAAGCAAGGGGCCCTGCCCATGAATGACTGCTTCATATTGAGAAGGATTTAATTGACTTCGGTAGTCTATTTTGTAACCAGTGCTCATTTGGGCTTGATCCAGTATACTATATGTAGTGTTTGATGGTTAATGCTTCCCATTGATCTTGTGGAAAATCGGTAATCCACGGGAAGTTCCAAGAACTAAGCTTTTTATGCATCTTTGTCAACCGGTAAAGAAATGTCTCTTGAGCGTACCTGCGTGTCCTGAAAACAGCAATATATATTAATTTGTTATAGAAATAGATATCATTGCTTTTCAAAACCCGGCAGTATTATCAATAGTAAAATAATACAAATTGGCTATTGACGCAGGAAGACGAAGATAAGTCCGTGGAAGAGTACGAAAAAATTAAAAAAATATAAATCTTTTATCTTGAAAGTATTGACTTTTATTAATTCTTGTATTAGGGCAGAAAAGAAGAGGCGATTTTTCCAAGGAAATTAACTCATTAAGGAGGTAGAACGATGGCTAATGTAAAAGTTCAACTTGCATCGATAGCCAAAGCTTTGGTTGACCTGTCGAAGCGTGTGGAAAAGGTCAGCAAACAGGTAGAAAATTTGAAGGCAGCAAAGGCAGCGCCTGCAAAGAAGGCCAAGAAACCGGTTGCCAAGAAGAAGGCAGCTCCCAAAGCGGCGGCCAAGAAGATGACCGTGTTGGAAAAAGTATACGATGTTATCAGAAGAAGCCGGAACGGAGCAAATATAGCCAAGTTAAGGGAAAAGACCAAACTGGAGTCGCGGCAGCTTTCCAATGCTCTGTATAAGCTTACAAAAAAAGGCAAGATCAAATCAAAATCCCGCGGAGTCTATATCAAGTCTTAATCCGTCCCAGCAGATTTCTTCGCCGCAGATTTATAGTGAATATCTGCGGCGAAGTTTTTCTTTAAGCGCAGCAAGGCAAAGTTCTCATTGGTTTAAATAGCATTTAGCAAGTTCATACCAGTAAAGCCAGCCGATCCAGGCAAAAAGCATTTTTAAAATATAATTTTTCAGGACTTTCCTTAACAAGCTGTTGAAAAACATCATGAGCGCAGGCAAGACAGGGCAAAATGCGACGAAAAAGCACGGTTATATGTCTAAATGACTGTTTTGAGGAAGATCTTAAGGATGTATGCCGGCTTAATAGTTTTCAACACTCGGTTAAATGGTATTCTCACAGAAAGTATGTATTCAGACGTTGATGATGTCAGCGTGAAAATGGAGGGCTTGGACCGTGGGTGTTCTTAGAAGCAGATTTTTTGCTCTGGCTGTTTTGTGTATGGGAACAATCGGACTGGTCACAGGCTGTTGGGTTGCAACCCAGAACAGCTCGACAAGTAGTTCGTGGCTGAGCTGGCCTTATGGCGTCAGCGATCTTACACCTGATCCGGTAATCAGGTTTGGCAGTTTACCAAACGGTTTCCGCTACATACTAGCAGCCAACAGGCATCCCCGCCAGAGAGTAAGCATGCATTTGTATGTGGCGGCCGGATCCCTCAACGAAAGCGATCGGCAGCAAGGACTGGCCCATTTGCTGGAACACATGATGTTCAACGGCACAAAAAATTTCCCGCCAGGTAAAATGGTGGAATTTTTTCAAAGAATTGGAATGCAGTTCGGGCCCGACGCCAATGCTCATACCGGTTTTGATCGAACTGTCTATGATCTTCTGCTGCCGAAAGGAGACCGTCGAAGTATCACCGAAGGCCTTATGGTTTTGCGTGATTATGCAGACGGGGCTCTGTTGCTTGAAGACGAAATAAGAAAAGAAAGCAAGGTCGTATTGGCAGAGATGCGTACCCGCGATTCTGCAGGTTACAGGACATTCAAAGCAAAATTGGCTTTTGAGTTTCCGGACTGCCTGGTTTCACGCCGTCTGCCCATTGGCCGGAAAGATATACTGAAAGAGGCAAACAGGGACCTGCTCAAAGATTTTTATGATACATGGTACAGGCCTGAAAACATGGTCCTTATCGGGGTAGGCGACTTTGATGTTGCGGAGGTTGAAAAGCTCGTCAAAGATTATTTTTCATCCATGACTCACCGGGCAGAAGTTCGGACGCTGCCGGAACTTGGTGATGTAGATCATCAGGGCCTGAAAATATTTTACCATTACGAACCTGAGGCCGGAGAGACATCCGTCAGTATTGAAACAGTTGAAAATGTTCAGGAGACCGGAGACAGCAGGTCTAATAGAAAAGAAGACTTGTTATTTAAAATGGCTGCCTGGATTATTGACAGGCGTTTGGAGGATAAACTCAGCTCTGCTGGAGCTGATTATACCGAAGCATGGACAGGCAGTTATACTTTCCTGAACAAATACCGTATGGCCGAAATCGGCGCACAATGTGACCCTGTAAAATGGAAGCAGGTCTTGGCCGATCTGGAGGAAACCTTAAGATCAGCCATTGTCCTGGGGGTATCGAACAGTGAGCTGGAAAGAGCCAAAAGACAATGGCAGGCCGAATTAGACGAAGCCGTCAAGCAGTCTTCCACCAGGACAAGTCGAAAGTGGGCCCGGGAAATACTGAGTGCTGTCGGCAAAGGCCGGGTTATCCTGTCGCCTGTCCAGCGGAGGGACCTGTTGGCGCCTATTGTTGCCGGGACCGGAGTTGAAGATATCAACAGGGCCCTGCAAAGAATGTGGGGGGCCAAGCACCGGTTGGTTGCCGTTACCGGAAATCTTGACCTGGGGGACAAGCAGAATGCCGACAAACTGATAGCTGCAGCCTGGCAGGAAAGTATCCAGAAGCCGGTCACACCTGTCAAACAGCAGATGGAGGCAAAATTTCCTTATCTGAAAGCTGCCCGGCCTGCTTCGGTGGTTTCCAGGCAGGTTGTTCAGGACCTGGATCTTGTTCAGATCAAATTGTCAAATGGGATCAGGCTTAACTTGAAGCATACTGATTATGAGGCTGACAAGGTTACCATAAATATTGCTTTTGGAAATGGCAAAGCAGGAGAACCTTCAGATCACCCGGGACTTTCCCTGCTGGCCGAAGAGGTAATCAATGAATCTGGCTTTGGTTCCATGGACAAACAAGCCCTTGCAAGGGCATTGGCCGGTAAAAACGCTGATTTCAGTTTTTCGGTAAAAGAAGATTATTTTCTGGTTTCCGGTCAAGCTTCAAAAACTGACGCCGAGCTGTTATGTCAGCTTTTGTATACTTTTTTCAAAGATCCAGGTATGCGCCAGCGAGCCTTCGATTTGGCTATGGAGCGCTTCAGGTTGAGATACCAAAGGCTGGCAACCAAGCCGGAAGGTATGCTGATGCTAAAAGGCAGGAGGTTTTTAGCAGGAGGCGACTATCGTTTCGGTTGGCCACCCTGGGAACAGTTCAAGCGTCTGGAACTGGAAGATCTTCAAAAATGGCTGAATCCCGCCATCAAGAAGCAATCCCTGGAAGTCTCAATGGTTGGAGATATGTCAACGGAGAATATGGCCCGGCTTGCCCGAACCTATTTCGGTGCACTTGGTTCCAGAAGTTCCATAGTAAAGCCGACTTCAGAAAAGGGTCCGATGTTTCCATCAGGCAAAAAGATGACTGTCAGGGTTGCAAGCCGGATTCCCAAGGCCCTGCTGGTTATCGCCTATCCGACCGAGGATTTCTGGAAAATCAGTCGTACAAGAAGACTGTCTCTGCTGGCGGAAGTTTTTTCGGAACGTTTGAGGGTCAGGATAAGGGAACAGCTCGGTGTTTCGTATTCTCCGGTGGCCTTCAATAGATCATTCAGGGCTTATACCGGTTACGGGTTGCTTCAGGTTTTTATCCATATTGCTCCTGAAAAAGCGCAACAGGTAGTTTCAGCGGTAAGGAAGATAGCCCATGACCTGAAAGCCCATGGGGTTTCAGAAGACGAACTTTTAAGGGTCAAAAACCCGATTCTGACCAGCATCAAGGACATGCGCCAGACAAATTCATATTGGTTGGATTCGGTCCTGACCGGATGCAGCCGTTATCCACAGCAGCTGGACTGGAGCCGTACCATAGAGGCTGATTATGCCTCGATTACCGGGGATGATATAAAAAATCTGGCTGGACGCTACCTTGACAATACTAAGGCCGCTGTATTTTTAGCCGTTCCGCAAAAGAAAGATTCTTGAGCCTGACGGGGCTGAACAGAATATTTATTTATCATCAAGTTATGATGACGGAGTTTCAAAGAGCTGATCATAATCGGTAATAAAACTTTCAAATTGCCACTTTTCAACTCCAAAACTCCAAAGATCCGGGTCGGCAAGGCGTGCACAGCCACCCGGGCCTTTGGTGCCGGCTTCGGCCTGAGACGATTGTGGCGGCTCTTTTTTAAGCAGCAGTTGATAAAGATCGGCTTTTTGGGTCGGCAGCAGGAAAACCGTATAGCTGCTCCCGTTGCGCAGATAATAGACAAGATGCGGAAACTTATTAGATCCGGTGGGAGCAGGACCGATAACATCAGAGATTTTGAGTGGATTGATTGCATCCAGAATTTGATCGATTTTAGGCTGGGAGACCATGCGGTCGTCGGGCACATTTGCCAACCGGGCCGTTTTTTTGTCATCTGGATGATCGATGCGGTATACCATTTTTCCGTTGGCATCGAAGCATTCAACTTTACTGATCTGGTCCGGATTTACACTTAAAAGATCGTCCTGGATCCAGTACTCTGGCCCGGCATTAAGGAATCGGAAAGATTCATCCACTAGGTAGACTGTTTTACTATTGCTGAAACGTATGAATTGCCCCCCGCCGCCTGATGCTGTTTGGCGTTGTTTTCCGATTACAAGGTCGGCCAGGGTCAGATCTCCTTTGTCCTGCATAACTATATGTATGCCATTCCAGGTTTTGGTTTCCGGTGGCCCATCCAGCTTGAGTCTTTCAAGGGTATCTTTGTCAGCCGAAAAAGAGAATCCAACTTTAAGGCGGTTTATCTTTTTGAGCAATTTTGTAATGCGTTCAAAATCGGCACAGTATTCATAGCGGTCTTGTACTTGCCAGCGTTCAGGTCCCCTGTGCAGCCGACAAGATTTTGATCCGCTCTCCAGAGTTATTTGAGTCACCTGGTTAAGGGGTAGATCTTTTTCCCACAACCTGGAGCCTATCATTTGGCCTGATGGACCGGAAATGGAAAACAAGTTGCCCTGGAGAAAAACCATGACAACCAGGCAGGCAACTGCGACTGTTAAGACAACAATCCGTTTATCAATATTCATTTCAGCGACTTTTCCGTTGTGCTTTTCGGGTTTTATAAAGACTGTAGCCAATTCCTCCAAAGGCTACTAAAAACGGCATCAATAGCAGGTTGATCAATTTCACCACCCGGCCCAGGTTGTCAATATCGGCCCGCAGGTTACGCCGGACAATCTTTAGTTCCTTGGTTATGCGTTGTTTTTCTTCCTGGAAGCGACGGATTTCTTCCTGCTGAGCCTCGCTGATTATGGTTTGCTGGGCCAGATCCTTTTGGCGTTCCAGTTGTTGGAGTTTGCGGTTTGCCTCCTCTGCTGCCCGGGCAAGCTCCTGCTCCCTCGAAAGCCATTTTTGTCGAGCACGCTTGGCCAGTTCCTCCACGGTGGTGAAAGGCCTTTCAAAACGACCCCGCGAACGGATGGCAATCAAGTCCTGGCTGCCTGTCAGCATCTCGCAGGTGTTGAGCAGGAAATTGAGGTTGTCGTTAAAAGCCTGGGTGATTGTATAGCCCATGAAATCCTGCTGGCTGACGTAATAACCGTCGTAGAGCATATCAGCATCGGCAACAAGAACCATTGTGGTTGGTTTTTGTCCCCGGATGTCAGGGGCGCCGGAAATTTTGGCAGGAGGCAGCAAACCGTTAATCTTGACCGCCAGTATATAAGTTTTATTGGTCAACTTGATATCTTTGAGCAGGGTCTCGGCATCGAACCCATATTTGAATCCTTCAACCTTGGCAGAGGATTTTCCTGAGTGAATCAGGACAGTGGATTGCAGGCTGCTTTTTTTGTCCAAGTCAAATGACCCAGCCACCGGCAACAGCATTTCTTCCAGTTGGGCCATTATCGGTTCATCCTTGTTGAATGCTTCAGCGTTTGCTGTAATCCAGAGTGGATTGGATTCACTTTTTGTATTTGAAACCCGAACATTGGTTGGGTGGTCCAGGTCGGCTACTATTTTTTTATTATCAAACTTTATACCCCAGGATTTAAGCAACCAGCCCGGATCAGAGGCAGCCATCGAAGTCTGGGGATTATCCAGGAGGCAGACCGGATCCAGAAAAGCCAGAATACGTCCTCCCTTGTGTGCGTACCGGTCTATTGCCTTGAGTAGTTTTTGGTCGAGTCCCTTGGGGTGATAGAGCATCAGCAAGTCGATGTTGGCAGGCAACTCCTTCGCATTGGGTTCGATCTTGACAACGTTATAAAGTTTGCGCAGTTCTTTAATAAACATCCATGGCTGGCGTAAACGCGGAGGAGCGCCAAAGCCGGTTGGAGGACTCCCGAAAACCGGTAAGGCACTTAAAATTGCGATGGTTTTCTGTTCCGGACTTTGGATTTTGGAAATAATCCGGGTAATATCATATTCCAGCTGAGATTCCCTGTTTGGGTCAAGGAAGGCAATGGTTTCTTCCTGGTCGGCGGCCAAAGCAGTCAAACCGAAATATGCCCGCTGTCCGCCGGGCAGATTGAAACCTTCTATTCCGAACCGTTCGGCCCATTCTTCTACGTCTGAGTCAGGCCTGGGATCGTAGATTTCTACTGAAATTTTTCCGGAACCGGATTTTTGATATTCGTACAACATGTCGATGACCCGGCGGGCATAATTTTTAAGGTGCAATGGCAGCTGGATGACATGGCTGCTGTAAAAAAGCCGCAAGGTCACCGGTCGACGGATGTCTTTTAAAATATTCAATGTGCCTTCTGAAAAAGAGTATATCCGGTCGGCGGTGACATCCCAACGCAGGTTGACCGGGATTGCCAGGATATTTATCAGCACTACAAGTGCGACAACCAGTACAGCTTCAACTGCTTTTTTGATAGCCGGTGATCCCGAATCGGCATATTTATTACTGGTCATTGTTTCTCCGCTTGCTTATCTTTGAATGGCTGGCCCAAAGCCAAAATTCAGATGTTTGATTCGATGCCCGATAAAATGGGGGCTGTTTTCCAGAATTTAATGTTGCCGTTGCCATTCCAACAGCAGACCGTTGAAATAAAGGCTGAGGAACATGAAAGAGACAAAGTAGAGCATGTCCCGCAAATCAACAACACCCCGCGACACAGCAGCGAAGTGGGATATGAAGCTGATTTTTTCAAGCAGCTTTACAAACCACAGAGGTGTCCATCCCGCCAGCATATTTATAGTGGGAGGGTAACCGGCAAGGATGAAAAACAGGCAGATAACCACTGCAATGATAAAACTGATCACCTGGTTGCCGGTCATGGCCGAGGTGGCCACACCTATTCCCAGAAAAGCCCCGGCCATCAGGAAACTGCCCAGGTAACCACAGGCGATTGCTCCAAGGTCGGGCTCTCCAAGGTAAGCCACCGTGCATACCATGGGGAAGGTCAATGCCAGGGCCATCCCGATAAACAGCCAGGCGGCCAGGAACTTGCCTAAAATAACCTGGCCTGGTTTCAGGGGCAAAGTCAGGACTATTTCAATAGTTCCCAACCGTTTTTCCTCGGACCACAGGCGCATGGCAATGGCAGGGACCAGCAAAATATAAATCCACGGATGCCATTGGAAAAAGGATCTCAGATCGGCCTGACCGGCCTCGAACCAGTTGCTGACGTAGAAGGTGAAAAAGCCTGCCATCAGCAGGAATATTACAATGAACACGTAGGCCACAGCCGAATTGAAATACGAAAACAGCTCGCGCTTGGCCACAGCCCTGACTGCCTTGAAAGATGTTGTTTTCATTGTCAACCAATCCGTTTGAATTGTTAAACAGCCTGTTTATAAAACAACATAGCCTTTATCCCGTAGTTAAACTGCGAAATACCTCTTCCAGCCTTCCCCGGTCGATGAAAAAGGAAAGCAGGTCGCTTTCACCTTCAACTTGGGAGAGAATATTTGCGGCCAGGGCAGGTGCCTTGTGTTCTTCCGGTATCAACCTGACAGTTGTTTCAGAGGTTGTCTGACTGATGATTTCAACCTCCTTAACTCCGTCAAGTGCTTCGAACCTGCGTTGCAGCTCAGAGGAAAACCGGTTTTTGAACACCATTGTGACTGCCCCGTAAGATTTCGAACGACGTCGCAGACCTTCAGGTGTATCGTCGGCGATCAGCTCGCCTTTGTTAATAATAATGGCCCGGTCACAGACAGCTTCGGCTTCCTCAAGGATATGAGTCGACAGCAGGATTGCTTTCTGACTGCTCATTTGGCGTATCATTTCGCGTACTTCATGTTTCTGATTGGGGTCCAGGCCGTCTGTCGGTTCGTCCAGTACCAGGTACGGGGGATCGTGCAGGATACTCTGGGCAAAGCAAACCCTCTGCTTGAAGCCCTTCGAAAGTGTATTGATGGACTGGTGGACAACCGTTGAGAGAAAGCACTTGTCAATTGCCTTATTTACCATTAGTTTTTTGAGGCTTTTTGTATGACCTCTGGCCTCGGCACAAAAATTTAGAAATCCCTCAACTGTCATATCGGGGTAAACCGGAGCGTTTTCAGGTAAATAGCCGACCAGGCTTCTGGCTCCAACAGGATTGTCGGCCATCGACAGGCCTCCGATTTTAACCGTTCCCATACTTGGCGGAATAAACCCGGTGAGCATTCGCATGGTTGTGGATTTGCCGGCACCATTAGGGCCGAGAAATCCGAGTACTTCACCGCGGTTTACACGAAAAGAGATATTATCAACGGCTTTTTGGCGGCCGAATATTTTAGTCAGGTTTTCTGCCTCAATCATGTTGATGCCTCCCAGACTGAAAAGCGGGTCGGTAAAAAAAACCGGTATGCTGCAAACTCGAACCGGAGATCGAGAAAAGTACAATTCAGGCAAGATGTCAAGATTGTTAGTTTTGCGACTGTCATTTTCCGTCCTGCCCGGGTGGACTCCGAGTTGGTATGGCACAGTATAAATCTGGCCCTATCTATTGAACATGAAACCTGATTCTGTTATGAAACTGAATTCCGGATACCTGAAAGGATATTTACCCGAATGGCTTCTTCGGCTAGAGTGAAAGCAGATTTTTTAGAAAGCCTGTGGCGCTTTTTTGCATCGGTGAAACTGACCATTGTTTTGCTTATTTCCCTTGCAATCGTTTCCAGTATCGGTACATTCATTCCTCAAAATGCCGGGCCCCAGGAATATTTTCGACACTTTGGGCCTTTTTGGTACCAGATGTTCAGTATTCTGGACATTTTCGATATGTACCATGCCTGGTGGTTCCAGCTTTTGATTCTGACTTTGGCCCTGAATATAATAGTCTGTTCGATTGAACGCCTGTCAAAAACTTGGAAGATAATATTCAATCCCAATCCAAAACTTGACCCCCAAAGGATATTGAAAAGCAAAAACAGGCAGGAATTTAAACTTGAATCTGACAGCCGGCTGCTAAGGGAAAATGTTGAACGCTTTTTCAAAAGACGTTTCAAGCGGTTGAGAATAAACAGTCTGGAACAGGGATTTGAGCTTGCGGCTGAAAAGGGGCGATGGACGCGTCTTGGGGTATACGTTGTCCATTTCAGCGTTGTCTTGTTGCTTGCCGGTGGGTTGATCGGGTCGATTTTCGGTTTTGAGGGCTTCGTAAATATCCCTGAAGGCCAGAGCGCCGATCAAATCCGTCTGACCAACTCCAATCTTTTCCGCAAATTACCCTTTGCCATAAGGTGTGACGATTTTTCCATCAGTTTCTACGATAACGGGGCCCCCAAGGAATACAGATCCAAATTGACTCTCTTAAGCGATGGCAAGGAAATTTTACAGAAAGATATTATCGTCAATGATCCCTTGCGATATAAAGGAATCAATATTTTCCAGGCAAGCTATGGAAAAACAAAAGTTCCTTTTTCCGACCAGGAGCCGGCACCCGAGGATTTGCCTGCAAAAATCGACCTGGAGATTGCAAGTACAGATTCTTCCATGGTGTACCAACACCAGTTGGCCCTGGGGCAGGCCATGGAACTGCCTGAAGGGGGGGGCCATTTTACCCTGGAACAATTCCAACCCCGGGCAAGTTTCGGCGGGCAGGATATCGGGCCGGCCTTTGTGGCAATTATAAAACAGCCTGACGGTAAACAGACCAGGATACTGCTGCCGGTGAATTTTCCCAGCTTCGACAGGATGCGTAAAGGCAAACTTGTTTTCTCAATCGGCCCCCGGACACGTAAAGCTCTGGGTGATTTTAAAAAGACCGAAGAACGTTATTTTACCGGCCTCCAGGTAACCCGTGATCCAGGAGTGCCGTTGGTTTATACCGGTTTTATTCTGATGATCGCCGGCTGTTTCATAACTTTTTTCCTGTCCCACCAGCAGGTGGCCATAGAGGTGCGCTTTGGTACCGATGCCAACCGCGTTTTAATGGCCGGAAAGGCCAACAAAAATAAAATGGGTTTCAGAAGGAAAATCGCCTTGCTTGCAGACGCGCTCAAGGCAAGTGCTGCAAACCGATGACCCCGGGGAAATGACTTGATGTATAATTCACTCATTCTTTCAATTGTAACCTTTGTTTATGGATTAGCCGGATTTCTATATCTGGCGGCTTGGGTGTTCAAAAAGCCAACACCGGCAAAGTTGGCCACCTGGACAGCAGCGGTCGGACTTGTGGGCAATACCGCCGGGATAATTGTGCGCTGGATTGAATCATACGGTATCGGATATGGACACGCGCCCCTTTCCAATTTATATGAATCCCTGACGTTTTTTGCCTGGGTGATCACCTTGCTTTACCTGGTGATCGAAAAAAGACTGGGAAATAAAACCCTTGGAGCGGTAACAATGCCGCTTGCCTTTCTGGCGCTTGCCTACGCTTCTTTAGGCCCGAACATTTCTGAAAGGATCCAACCCCTTATTCCGGCGTTGAAGAGTAACTGGCTGATTGCCCATGTGATAACCTGTTTTATAAGTTACGCTGCTTTTGCCATCGCTTTCGGAGTGGGGATAATCTATCTTGTCAAGGAAGGTTCAGACAGCCGAAGTGAAGGGCTTCTGTCAAGGCTGCCGAAGGTTGAAATTCTCGATGAACTCAATCACCAGCTTGTATTGTTCGGGTTTTTGTTCCTGTCCGCGGGTATCATAACCGGATCGGTATGGGCCAATTCGGCCTGGGGCCGATATTGGGGTTGGGATCCCAAGGAGACCTGGTCCCTGATAACCTGGTTCGTATATGCTGCTTTGCTTCACGCACGTCTCGTACGCGGCTGGTATGGTAAGAGGATTGCCATCATGTCAGTAGTCGGTTTCGTAGCGGTTTTGTTTACATACTTTGGTGTTAATCTACTTCCCGGCTTGCATAGTTATGGAGCAGGCAGTGGATGATTTCACTTGACAAACTGAAGGTCACTTAATACTAAAACCCAGGTCATTTCCTTCGTAAACTAGTATCATCGGGCATGAAATTACATGCCGGCAATCGAAATACAAGCAGTAACGAGCATCTGTTCGTTTCAATATATTCTTGGGCTTGAGCCGCATAGCGGCTGTAATCTGTGGTAACCCCTTGAAACAGGGTATGCATCGAGCAAAAAGCGTATCCCTGGAGTGTTAGACGGAGTGTCCATGAGCAGTCAAGAAGACAAGGCGAAAACGTTGACCCAGACACCTGCTGAACCCCCGGCCGGCGAGGGGTCAGGGGGTGGACCTTTTATTGTCCTTTTTTTCATCATTGGCTTTGTGGCAAGCTTGGTCGTCGGGTGGTGGATTTTTCCCAAGCTGCTTTATTCCCAGAAAGGCCAACCGTTTGATTTCAACCATAAGCTGCACCTGGAACAGGTCGATGAAGGCTGCCAGAGCTGCCATTTCTTCAGGGAAGACGGCAGCTTTGCCGGTGTGCCCAAGCTTGAGCAATGTACTGATTGCCATGATGGGGCCCAGGGTGAAAGCGAAGACGAGGCCGTGTTCGTGGAACAGTACGTTGCCAAAGAGCGCGAGGTGCCATGGTTGATCTATTCACGGCAGCCTAATTGTGTATTCTTTTCCCATGCCGCCCATATATACGGGGCCAAGATGGACTGCCAGACATGCCATGGTGACATAGGGCAGTCAGAATCCCTGAAACCTTATGAAGAAAACAGGATCACCGGTTACAGCCGTGATATTTGGGGAAGGAATATTGCCGGGTTCAAAAGCAATACCTGGGACAGGATGAAAATGGACGACTGCGCCCAGTGTCATGAAAGCGCCGGTGTTCACGCTTCCAGCGTTCAGACCGGTCGTGACGCCTGTTTCGTTTGCCACAAGTAAATGACTCAGATGGTTTTGAAAAAGGACGAGTCGAAAGGGCAACCAGGCCATCCTGGAACGCCAGATGAATAGACCAGGCTGATCCGAGGGGATGTCTTATGAAAGTTGATAGAAGAAGCTTTTTATCATTTCTGATTGGAGGGGCGGCGGGAACGGCCCTGTCGCCGCTGCCGTGGAAGCTCACCGATGACCTGTCGATATGGACCCAGAATTGGCCATGGACACCGGTTCCCAAGCGGGGTGAAGCTTCCTATGCAACGTCCACCTGTACACTTTGTCCGGGTGGATGCGGAATCAAGGTCCGTAAAATCGACCAGCGCTGTGTAAAGATTGAAGGGGCTGATGAACATCCGATCAATAAAGGCGGGGTTTGTATCCTGGGCTTATCCGGACTGCAATTGCTTTACGGCCCCACCAGGGTCAGAACCCCATTGCGAAGGACAGGAAAACGAGGCCAGGCAAGGTGGGAACCCATAACCTGGGATGAAGCGTACGAACAGCTGGCCGTCAAACTGAAAGAAGTGCGCTCAAAGGGTATGCCGGAAAAGATCGCGTGCTTAATTGACGGCAGCTTGGGCACCACGGGCCGTTTGTTCCAGAGGTTTATGACGGCTTTCGGTTCGCCTAACCTGATGAGTATGCCTTCTGTCCAGGATGCCTATCAGGCTGCCCTGCAATTGACCCAGGGAACCAGAGCTCAAGTTGGATTCGACCTGGAAAATGCGGATTTCATACTAAGTTTTGGCTGTGGCCTGCTGGACGGCTGGGGATCACCGGTACGGGTTTTCAAAGCCAACAGTTCCTGGAAGGCCGGACATGCTACAGTTGTCCAGGTCGAGCCACGCCTGTCGAATTCGGCCGCCAAGGCCGACCATTGGATTGCAATCAAGCCCGGTTCTGAATCAGATCTGGCCATGGCTATGGCCAACGTAATAGTTTCCAGAAACCTTTACGATTCTCAATTTGTTGACTCTTATTGCGAAGGCCTGAGCGGCCTGAAGAGACTGTTGGCCCCCTTCAGTCCCCAGGCCGCGGCGACGTCAACCGGGTTGTCGAGCGAGGTTATCGAGCAATGGGCAGTCAAGTTTGCCAAGGCTGAGCGCCCGCTGGCTCTTTACGGCCGTGGAAAGGGGGGGACGGTTGCCGGCAGCCTCAAGGAATGTACATCCATAATGCTTCTCAATGCACTGGTGGGTGCAATTAATCGCAAAGGCGGGGTATGGACTGTACCTGATTATGATTATATCCAGTGGCAGGAACCCGAGTTGGATGAAGTTGCCCGTTCCGGCCTGGAAAAACCACGGTCCGACGGCGCCGGCAGCGGAAAGTATGCTCTGGCCCAAAGCCTGGCTCAACGCCTGCTGACTGCCTCGGCGGAGCAAATGCCGGAAATCCTGCTGGTTGCCCGTTGCAATCCTCTTTACAGTCTTCCGGACAATGGTCGGATAAAGGAAAATCTTTCCAAGATTCCCTTCATTGTCAGCTTTTCTTCCTTCATGGACGAGACAGCCGCCTATGCGGATTTGATTTTGCCGGAACATGTCTATCTGGAAAGGCTTGAGGATGTGCCCGTGACCGCCGGAATTAATTTCCCCTTGATCGGTCTGTCCCAGCCGGTAGTCGAGCCCCTCTGGAAAACCAGGGCGCTGGGGGACATGATCATAGACCTTGCCAAAGCCGTTGGCGGCAGTACAGCCGGTGCTTTCCCGTGGGAAGATTATACCGCTTGTCTGCAGGAAACCCTGGGAGACAAGTGGGATGCCATGCAGGAGCAAGGATTCTGGATGGACTCAGGTTTTGTCCCCCCCGCATGGGAAGATGGATTCCAGACGGAATCAGGCAAGTTTCAACTGGCAGGCGGCAAACTGGATGACGTTTTGCAATCCGATGATATTTCTTTGCCGGGCGAGGCATCCAAGTTCCCATTGGTGCTCATACCTTATGATTCTATCCGTTTAGCCAATGGGTCTATTGGTGATACACCCTTCATGATCAAGACGGTGGGTGATGATGTGCTCAAGGGCAAAGACGTTTTTGTTCAAATCAATCCGGCAACAGCCAAAAAATTTGCAGTGTCGGAAGGCAGCCTGGTAAGCCTGGTCACCCCGGTAGGCAAGGCCACGGTAAGGGTTCATCTCGACCATGGCACTATGCCCGGGATCATAGCCATGTCCACTGGACTGGGGCACACTGCATATGACGATTATCTTGCCGGTAAAGGGATAAATGTCAACGCGTTGATCGGATCGATGGAGGATCCTGCCTCTGGATTCGATGCGGTCTGGGGCATCCGGGCCAAACTGGCCAAGGCCTAAACGGTAAAACGAGGTTCTGATGAAACAAGAGCAGATAAAACACCGACCCAAGCGCTACGGAATGGTGATCGATCTGGACAAGTGTACCGGGTGCGGAGCCTGCATGGTGGCCTGCATGGCTGAAAACAACGTGCCCTTCAAAAAAGACGAGTCAGACAAGCTGCTCAGTATAACCTGGATGCGGGTTTACAAGATCACCAATGGAAAGTCGTTTCCGGATACTGATGTTTGCTATGTTCCGCGGCCGTGCCAGCATTGCGCGGGACAACATGAAGGCCACTCTCCTTGCGTTTCGGTTTGTCCGGCTACGGCTACTGATTATAGCCGGGAAACCGGCATTGTAAGCCAGATTTATACCAGATGTTTTGGCTGCCGGTACTGCATGGCGGCCTGTCCGTACCATGCACGTTATTTCAACTGGTGGGATCCTGTCTGGCCGGATGGCATGGAAAAGTATCTCAATCCCGATGTTTCTCCCAGGATGCGGGGTGTGGTTGAAAAATGCAGTTTCTGTTTCCATCGTTACCAGAGAGCCAAGGACAAGGCATTCATTGACGGCCGGCGTGAGCTGGAAGAAGATGAATACCAGACTGCCTGTACCCAGGCCTGTCCTGCCGGAGCCATTGTTTTCGGCGATCTCAATAATCCTGAACACCAAGTGCATAAGCTGGCTCAGCCGGATTTAAATAACGGCGGTCGCCCACAGAATCCCGAAGTCTTCAGGCTGCTGGAAAGATTGGGCACCAACCCTAAGGTTTATTATAAGTCCAGTCGGCCATGGGTGCGCAAAGCCGGCGATAACTATCTTCCCGGCGAAAAGCCCGGGGTCGCAATGCACAAGAGCCATTCCTGATACAGGAATGCCAACAACCGGGGATAACCTAAGTTACGAGGAGCACGTATATTATGGATTCTGCATTAATACCCGAAGGCGTCAAGCGGTGTCCTACCAGCAAGTTCCTTATGGCGCTGGCCGTAGCAGGTGCCGTTCTGCTATGGGGTGTAGTAGCCATGCTGATGGTTTGGTTCAAGGGTCTCAACCAGACCAATATGAACGATTATTACGGGTTTGCTCTCTGGATTTGGGCTGACTTGGCCTTTATCGCCCTGGGTGGTGGAGCTTTTTTTACCGGATTGCTGCGTTATATTTTTGGCATCAAGGAGTTGAAAAACATAATCAACTATGCCGTACTGATCGGTTTCATTTGTTACAGCTCGGCGCTCTTGATTCTGGCCATCGATATTGGTCAACCACTCA
>JALVQM010000030.1:0-10926 GCA_027025615.1 Desulfobacteraceae bacterium
AGCTCAAACTGCAGGCTTGAAAATCAGGCAGGTGGTCTGGGGAAAATACGAAAAAAGGACGGGTTTCAAACCGCGGGGCTCTATTCAACCCCGAGCTTTTCAAGGCGGTAACGAAAAGAACGAAAGCTTATTCCCAACAACTCGGCGGCCTTGTTTTTATTACCATTGGTGCACTCCAGCGCTTTTTCAAGATATGCTCTTTCAATATCGGCCAAAATGGTGTCAAGGGCCACGCCGTGGGCGACCTCGTCCAGATCAAAACGCTGGTTTTTTACCCCTTCTATCCAGCGCCGCTTGTGAATTGACATTGCCAGGCTGTCCGGCAGAAGAATATTTGTGCTGGAAAGGGCTACAGATCTCTCGATAAGATTTTCCAGCTCCCGCACGTTACCTGGAAAATCGTATTTTTTCAGAAGATCAATGGCATAAGAAGATACCTTGGTAACCTCTTTTCCCATTTCTGCCGCGTACTTTTCGATGAAATGCTGAGCCAATGCCTTGAGGTCGGATTTTCGCTCCCTCAAAGCGGGCACCTTGATTTCAATAACGTTCAGGCGGTAAAACAAATCTTCCCTGAAATTGCCGGCGATAACCTCGTCTTCCAGACGCTTGTTGGTAGCCGATATGATCCTTATATCCACGTGGATGTCCCTGGTACCGCCAACTGTCCTGAAAACCCGTTCCTGGACCGCCCGCAACAATTTGACCTGCATTGGAATACTCAGCTCGGCTACTTCGTCAAGAAAAACAGTCCCCTGATCGGCCAGCTCAAGCAGCCCTTTCTTGTCCTCGGTGGCACCGGTGAAAGAGCCCTTTTTGTGCCCGAAAAACTCGCTTTCCATGAGAGTTTCAGGAATACCGCCGCAATTTATGGTAACAAACGGCTTGTCCGCTCTTTCGCTTTGCTCATGAATGGCCCGGGCGATCAGCTCCTTGCCGGTACCACTTTCACCGGTTATTAAAACGTTGGTCCTGGTTCGGGCAACCTGCCGAATCATCTTGTATATATGCATCATGCGGGGGCTGTTGCCGACTATCTTGCCAAAATGCAGGGTTTCTTTAAGTTCGTCCTCGATAACCCGGCGGTCAGCTTCCAGGGTCTTGCGATCCAGGGCATTGGCTATGGTCTGCTTGAGCTCATCATTGTCGAAAGGTTTGGGGACATAATCGTAAGCTCCCTCATTCATTGCCTCAACGGCAGTCTCGGTGGTCGCATATGCTGAAATCATGATAACCACCGTATGCGGATTTCTGGTCTTGGCAGCCCGCAAAACATCCAGGCCGGTCATATCCCCCAGTCTAATGTCACACAACAACAGGTCAAAGCTGTCTTTTTCCACCATTTTGATTGCCGACTTGCCATCTGTCGCCACCCGGATAGCATAGCCTTCTTTTGAAAGCATGTATTCCAGCAGCTCGCACATACTGCGTTCATCGTCCACAACTAAAATCTTGGCACCGCTTTCAGTCATTGGATCCCGTCCTCCTTCAAGGGTCCTCGCTATGAAAAATCAGGGTGACGATAAACCGTCTTGCCGCCTACCATGGTAAGTACTGCTTTCCCCTTTAAGGTCCAGCCCTCAAAGGGAGTATTTCTGGCCTTTGATTCAAACTGTTCAGCCACCACAGTAAATTCAAGTTCAGGATCGATTATCACAATATCTGCCGCTGAACCTCTTCGCATCCCGGATGACAATCCGAGAATACGCGCCGGTGCAGTCGACATCCGCTCTATCAATTGCGACGGGCTCAGCACTCCATCGGCAACCAGTTTCAAGCCCAAGGGCAAAGATGTCTCCAAGCCAATTACTCCATTGGCCGCCAGTTCAAATTCAACCAGTTTTTCAAGTTGGCTGTGGGGAGCATGATCTGTGGCAATGGCATCCAGGGTACCATCGGCTAAGGCCTGGCAAATTGCCCGGCGATCATGCTCGGCACGCAGGGGTGGATTCATCTTGGCATGAGTAGCATAATCTTTTACCGCCTCTTCAGTCAGTGAGAAGTAATGAGGAGCGGTTTCAGCCGTAACCGGCACCTGGTCCTCCTTGGCACGCCTTATGGCTGCCACCGATTCGGATGTGCTGACATGGGCAATGTGAACCGGGACACCCGTCAAACGGGCAAGTGCTATGTCACGCATCACCATTACACTTTCAGCGGCACACGGAATTCCCGGCACCCCCATCCTTGTAGCCAGGGCACCTTCGTTCATGGCACCGGCCGATAACGACGTCTCCTCGCAGTGGGAAATAACTTTGAGGCCAAAGGCCGAAGCGTACTCCAGGGCTCTCCTCATGAGCAGGGAATTTCCCACCGGCCGACCGTCATCGGTAACCGCAACGGCACCGGCCTCTGCCAGTTCTCCGTATTCGCAAAGTTGCTTTCCTTCAAGACCACGGCTAATGGCTGCAGCCGGATATACTCTCACCAGGTCGGCTGAACCGGCCTGCTCGATTATAAACCGGGTAACCTCGGCGCAATCATTGACCGGAATCGTATTGGGCATGGTGCAAACCGCCGTAAATCCACCGGCAACCGCCGCACGGGCCCCCGTTTCAATGGTCTCCTTGTATTCCTCACCCGGTTCCCTGAAATGAACGTGCATATCCACCAGGCCGGGACACACCCATTTGCCCTCAGCGTCAATTATCCGGCTGCCTGCTACCCGGTCTGGCTCGAGGGAACAACCAATCGCGACAGATTCAATAACGCCTGACTCGATCAGAATATCTCCTATGCCGTCGATTCCCTGCCTGGGATCGATAATCCGGCCGTTTTTAATCAACGTCTGCATGGCGCACACCTCCCGCCACCAGGAACAACAAGGCCATTCTGACCGCAACGCCGTTGGTAACCTGGTCCAAGATGATGGAATATGGTCCGTCGGCGACCTCAGGGCTGATTTCAACGCCCCTGTTCATAGGTCCAGGGTGCATGATGAGTACATCCGGCTTGGCCTTTTTCAAGCGCTCAACCGTAAGGCCGTAAAACCGAGCGTATTCTCTTTCAGTCGCCATTAAAAAGCCTTTCTGCCGCTCTTTTTGTATTCTAAGCATCATGATGATGTCAGCATCCTCAATTGCCGTATCCATTTCCGGCGACGCTGTAACCCCAAGCTTTTCAACTCCCTCAGGCATCATGGTCGGCGGTCCGGCAACAAAAACCCGGCTGCCCATTTTTGTAAAACCTACACAATTGGAACGCGCCACCCGGCTATGGGCTATGTCGCCGACAATAGCTATCTTCAGGTTTTCCAGTGTGCCTTTTTTTTCCCGTACCGTCATCATATCCAGCAAGGCCTGGGTTGGATGAGCATGAATACCATCTCCGGCATTGATTACCGACGCTTTAAGATGTCGTGCAAGGAAATGGGGAGCTCCGGCATACGAATGCCTAAGAATCACAATATCGGGATGCATGGCCTCCAGATTCCTGGCCGTATCTAAGAGGGTTTCCCCTTTTACCAGGCTGCTGGTGGAGGCCGAAATGGACAGGCTGTCGGCACTTAAGCGTTTAGCTGCTATATCAAAAGACATTCTTGTTCGTGTACTTGGTTCATAAAAAAATAAAACCACCGTCTTGCCGCGCAGGGTGGGAACTTTTTTGATGGGGCGCTGTGAAATTTCTTTCATGCTCTCTGCGGTGTCAAGAATCAGCTTGATCTCCTCAACCGACAGCGATTCCATGTCCAGGATGTCTTTCTTGTTGAACTGCATATTACACCTGCCTCAGTGCAAAATAGTCCCGATGCGCTTCCACCTTACATCGAAATTATTTTTATCCCATGACCAATAAATTATAAATGCTTTTCCCTTAACCGCCTTGTAGTCAACAAAACCCCAGAAACGACTGTCATAACTTTGGTCACGATTATCACCCATAACGAAAAGCTTACCTTCCGGTACGGTTATCGGTCCAAAATTGTCCCGCGGCTGAACATTGCCGGGCAAGATTCTGGAATCCTTATGAATAGCGTAGTCCCGTTCAAACAATTGATGATTAACGTAAAGGCGTTTATCTTTGATCTCAATTACATCACCGGGGACACCGATTACCCTTTTAATGAAATCCTTTCTCGGGTCTTCGGGAAACTTGAATACAATGATGTCTTCCCGTTGCGGATGCTTAATTGGTATTATGACGATATCGCTGAATGGCAGCTTGACACCATAGATAAACTTGTTGACCAGAATATGATCACCAATTTGAAGAGTATCCAGCATCGATCCGGAAGGAATCTTGAACGCCTGAACGACAAAAGCACGAATGAAAAGAGCCAGTAATACAGCTACGATAATAGCTTCCAGGTTTTCACGCAATTTAGATTTCGGCACCGAGTATCTCCTGTCTTTTACAACCTGCAGCTTATTGAATCCGGGCCAGCATCCATACAGCAAAGCGCAAAACGATGTTGACCATCAAACCGGCGGCAATATCATCCAGAACGATTCCCCACCCGCCGGCAATGTTCTTATCCAACCAACTGATTGGAAATGGTTTAAGGATATCAAACAACCTGAAAAGCGCAAGGCCGGCCAAAATGGCTGATAATGAAAGGCTAATACCCATAAGGGCGACAGCCATACCTGCAATCTCATCTATTACTATACATCCGGGATCTTTTTGACCAACAATTCGCGCCGCAGCGCCAGCCACCCAAGCTGCCAGCAACACCAGGGCAACCAATGCGCTAAACCCCAGGGCCGTGGGCAACGCTGCAATTCCAAGACAAAAAAGAAGGCCCACCAACGATCCCATTGTACCGGGGCCTATCGGAAAATACCCAACGTATCCGCCGGTTGCGGCAAACATGACCGCATGCTGGCCAAAAGTCATGATGGGTCTCTATACTTTGGTCCGGTTTTTGTCAAGCAACCCTGGTCCATGTTGACATGATTTGTCCAGGGAATTGCTTATTTGCCAAACAGAGCGCAACTTTATTCTTTCTGCCCCCAACTTTTCAGAATTTCAAGTACCAGTTCAACTGTTTTCAGCATGTCTTCAAGACGAATCGACTCCCGCACACTGTGAACATTTTCCATTCCTGTCCCCAGGACAGCAGCAGAAATCCCATAATCCATAAAGATGTTGGCGTCTGATCCGCCTCCTGAGCGAACCACCTCCAATTTCCTCCCCAGGTTACCGGCAGCGGTCCTGGCGGTTTTCACCACATCGTGATCTTCGGGCAAATACAAACGGTCGAAATCACGCCTGACATCAATATCAACCCGTGGCAGTCCATCGTCAACATCCTTGATCCGGTATGCTTCGACTACCTTTTTAAATATTGTAACCAACTGCCCGGTAACCTGCTCCAGATGCCCTTGGTCATGGCTGCGAATTTCTCCTTCTATTTGCACTTTGTTGGGCACTATATTTGTAGCCACGCCGCCCTGGATGAGGCCCAAGTTGCACGTCGTCAAATCATCCAACCGGCCCACCGGAAGCTCGGCTACGGCTTTGCTGGCAATGGAAATAGCATTGATCCCTTGCTCCGGCGCACTTCCGGCATGGGCCTCACGTCCCAGGACCGCAAAATTTATCTTGTTGGCTGCAGGGGCCTGGGTCACTATTGCATCCGGATTTCGGGTATCGAGGACGTAGCCCGTTTTAGCCTCGATTTTGCTGTAATCGAGAAACTTTGAGCCAAGCAAGCCAACTTCTTCGCAAACTGTAAAAACCATTTCAATCGGAGGATGGTCGATTTTCTGCTCGGACAAAACCCGCACAACTTCCAGCAATACCGCAATGGCACTTTTATCATCGGCCCCCAGGATTGTATCACCGCCGCTTGTAAAAACTCCATTTTCAAAACAGGGCTTGATCGACCGGCCTGGTTCTACCGTATCCATGTGAGCTGAAAACAAAATAGGAGGCACATCTTTCCTGCCTGGAATTTTTACAATTAAATTGCCGCAATTGCCTCCAGTTCTGGTTCCCGCCGCATCAATGTATTGTTCACTTGCAAAAATTTCAAACAGCCTATGCAAGTGAAGACACACATCTTTTTCCTGTCTTGATACACTGTCAATCGAAACCAACTCCATGAAGGTCCTGGAAAGACGTTTTGGATTAATCAAAATATGTTCCTTATATATTTATGGTTATCAAAAAACTCTCACCTGTAAGCAACTGACAAACCGTAAAAACAAAAAACACCGCCACCGGGTACAAAGCAGTCCGCCTGCTGACCTGCATTTTCCCCTGATTCCATCTGCAACAGGGCTGTTTAATCTGTTGACAAAAAAACACATCCGATTTAAATAGGCCAACTTGAAGACGCCAGCCTGGACGACATCCAGGCAATGCAGAATTAATGCGGAAGTGGACAGCTCTCTGGTGGGGCTCCCGGACTTCAAATCCGGTGTGGGGCGCTAAAACCGTCCCGGGTGGGTTCGATTCCCATGCACTTCCGCCAACCTTTTTTGCATTTTCCATGTATTACAAGCCGCTTTTTGATCATCTGTCCTGCCAACTCAACACGTCCATTTTTGCTTATAACTCTCTTTTGGCTGTTTTTAGATCTCAAAAACCATTAAAGCATCCCAAAAGGCATAAACCTTTCATAATTCTGAAAGAGCCTGAAGGGCCTGTTATTGGGTTACAAGCTCCTTTAGATATGCAAAACACTCGGCACCTTATCCTCCTTGCCCTGCCTAAAAGTCAGCACGTTATACCTTACTCTCAACTTTTTCCATCTTTGTCAGTCAGCCATTGATTATATAGTATATTTAGGAAGTTATTTATAGATATTTTTATCTAATTTTTACGGATTGCCCTGTTGGCAACAATCACCGCAAGAAGGAACTTGGTGTCCATATAGACATCGGCAATTACAGATGGCTTGTAATAGTAAAGTAAGAATAGTGACAAATGGATAATATTTCCTATGAAATAAGGAAAATTATTCAGTTTGCCTGTTTCAATAGAGGCAGCAAAACAGGAAAAACTCCGTGAGCCTTACTGATGCGATGTCAAACCAGTTTAACGCCGTCTATGTAACAATTGACGATGTGCAAGTGCACATGAAGAGCAACAGCAACGGATCTGCCCAGGACGATGAAGATAAGCTTATCATTCAGACATCAACGATTACAAATGAAAATGGATAGTTTGCAACTTTAATTTCTCCGAATGTAAACCGGAACTGTTACAATAAACTGGGCAGACGCCGATCAATATGTTTCGATAAGTTTCAGGCGGGATATCTGCAGCAGCGGACTGGTTGAAATGATTGAAGTGGACCCTGTGGTCGTATTAAGTAATCAAAATTACAGTATCATTATCCCATCCGGGTCGTATCCGGTTTGATAAGCCATTTGAAAAGTTTAGCTCTTCAACCGCGGTTTTGTTTTTCTAAATCAATCCAGTATCCGTTTATATATTTCCTGGTCTTGAATCTGATACCGTAAACTTGCTGCATAAAATGGGTGCATTCATCGCAAAATGTCAGGCCCCGCCCATCAATTATGGCCCTCACATAACCTGTGGTTCCGAACTTGTTGAACTCCCCACGGCTCATGGGACACAAGGTACCATCTGGTGCCGTGCGATAAGCGGCGTGGTCCGTAAGCCCAAGATTATGGCCGACTTCGTGCAAAGAAACTTTCAGTGTACGATCAAGAAACAGCTCGTACTCTTTATCGGTTGAAATATGCCTGGGCGTCAGCTTGCGCGTGGAAACCACAGCAACATCGTTCTTTGGGTTTTTACCACCAAATATGGTCTGATAAAATTCATCCTCATCACACGTTTTCAAATCGGCGTCGGTGATCCCCAAAGTATGGCCGCCGATATCCTGTTGCAAAATCATGGTTAATAATTGGGCGTCAATACTTTCAACCACCGGGGTTTCATGATGAGCCAACTCGTATCCGGCTATTATCCCGTTGAAAGCAGAAACTATTTTTTCTCCTATGGTTTTAAGACTGCTGTAAGTTATATCGCTGCCGATTCTGACTATGTTAAGAGTGGTTCTGGTATTAATCATAGGCACCTCTGCAACAATCCAGTTCCATAGTTAGTATACAGCCAAGCCTGCATTGCGCATATCGCCTGGGCCTGAAATAATTATCGGCCGTCTGCTTATTATGTTAAACCCAAATCGGTTTTCCATCAAGCCAAAGGAAAAAGATAAACAAGAACGGATTATAAAATTCACACAATATCCAAGTTATCAACTCATTATAGTGATTGATGACTTGCTATCGATTTCGAACATTACTATTGTTTAATAGTCGGCAACAGCGCCTCTTTACCGGGGTGCATCGGCTTGGAATTGCGGACTGACTGCATAACTGGCTGGATCAGACGGTTGCTGCCTGAACAGCGCAAGAGGGCAAATATTAATATGCGCATAGGCTGGCGTATCATGGCGGTTTGCAGCAGGCCCTTTAAATATGGCTTTTCAAAGCTTTAATAACTTGTAACCTGATTGTAAGTTATGGAATGTATTTATAATGTCACCCAGAAAAACAACCGACGACAAGCAGGCGAAAAGCACAGAATTTCCACAAAAATTAATCAGCGGCATAGTATGCGCTGTTTCCGTGGCTAACCGTAAGGGAGTGAAAAAAAGCAATATCGAGTCAGGAACCCTTATTAAAGATTTTGGACTTGAAGGTGACGCCCATGCCGGCAAATGGCACCGGCAGGTCAGTCTCCTGGCCGAAGAAAGCATCGAACAGATGAGAAAAAAAGGCGTGGACGTTGCCGCGGGTGATTTTGCTGAAAATATAACCACCAGGGGTATTGACCTCTGGCTTCTGCCGGTGGGCAGTGTGCTCCAGATCGGAAATGAGGTCCTGTTGAAAATAACTCAAATAGGCAAAAAATGCCACCAGGGATGTGCCATTTTTCAACAGGTTGGAGATTGTATCATGCCTCGCCAGGGTATTTTTGCCAAGGTTATTGCCGGAGGCAAAATAGCACCGGGGGACAAAATAACAATTGCCATGAATGCAGAACCCAGGGAAAAGCAATAAAGATCACCTCGTAACCTATCTGGCCATTTCTGGGTTACCGTGGATTGGAAATTGGCTGGAGCAACAATTACCTTGGGGGTACAGGCGTCACTTTCAGCTACTCTTTATTTGGCTACCTTTTGGGTATAGTTCAATGAAACCGGAACTGATAGGTTTTCAAAAAGCCTTGAAACTTACCCTTGAAACTGTGGCGAACCTGCCGGAGATCAAGGTGCCAATTGTTGCCAGCCAGGGATATGTCCTTGCCAGGGAGGTAATATCCAAAATCAATGTGCCTCCCTTTTCAACTGCCACCAGAGACGGCTATGCCCTGCGCAGTGATGATATCGGCGCGCTAAAATCAGGGATGTCTCCACTGCCCTGCCTGGGTACGATTGCAGCAGGAGATTTCAAACCCTTGTCCCTAACAGCTGGAACAACTTTAAGGGTCCTTACAGGGGCCAGGGTTCCAGAAGGTGCTGACAGGATTGTAGCAGACGAATATGTTGCCATTGAAAATAAAAAGATTCATCTAAAGAAACCTGTTCCCCCAACTGCCAACATTCTTCCGGCAGGCACTGATATCAACCCGGGAATGTGTATAGCAAAACCTGGCGACCTGCTGACCCCAAACCTGATCGGCTTGCTGGCTGCCTCCGGTTGTCCGCATGTTTATGTATACCGAAAGCCGGAAGTGGCTATAATTACAACAGGAGATGAAATAGCCTTGCCCGGAGACAAATCTGACCAGGGTCAAGTTTATGCAAGTAACCTGATGGCATTGAATGCCTGGTGTGAAAAACTCGGCATGTCCACCAAATTGCTCATTGCAGGCGACAACAAGAATCAAATCCAAAATCAATTGGAAAGGGCCATATCCAATTCGGATGCCATTATCACAATAGGAGGAAGCTGGAAAAGCGAAAAGGATATGGTGCATAAAGTTCTTGCCTCCATGAAATGGAAACAGGTTTACCGCCATCTCAGACTTATACCCGGGAAATCGACCGGAATGGGCATTTTGCGATCAATGCCTGTTTTTATCCTTCCCGGGTCGCCAACCGCTAATATGGCTGCCTTCCTGCTGCTTGCCATGCCTGGTTTAAAGGCTATGGCCGGACACCAATCTCCTTTCCTGACCACTGTCCAAGCCAGACTGGACAGGAAAATAAAGAAAAAGCCGGGCTGGACAAAAGTGATTTTCGGTCGCTTTCATACGCTGGATTCTGATAACTGTTTTACCCCCTACAGCCGAAAAAGCAGGTTGCGTGATATGGCATCGGCAAATGCAATCCTGATCCTTTCCGAGGAATCAACCGAGATTAATCCGGGAACAATTGTCTGCGTTCATCTAATTTCATAGGCCCTATCTTAAAAAATAGCCCCCGGCGGTATTTCAGAACAGTTCAAAATGTTCATATACTACGTTAATACTTCTTTTTATTCGCTGTTCTGCTCCCTGCCGGAAATCCTGATCCTTATTTGAGACAGGTCCACAAGACCAAGTCAAAGGCTGCGGGCAGCAGACAAAAAGTAGGCTTAAACTTACTTACTTTCATACCGGCTTTTCAAGGCAGGCTGAACAGCCTTTTACCTTTCGTCCTGTCCTGCTATGCTTTTTGACTGTTTGTTTCGCATTCACCTGCAAACAAAACACAAAAAAAGCTATAATCGGAAAAATCATGTATAAAGCATTCCTGCTTACAATAATTATTTTATTTGCCATTGTACTTGTCAGTTTTCTCCCTTCTGATCTTATTTGTGACTGTTTAAAATCAGGGCCGAATTACAGCCCGAGTATGATTTTGGTCCGGTTGGGTTGTACCTTCATCTGTAAAACAGGCACTTGCCTGTCCGGGCCCGGGGCCATACTGAGCCCCGGCGGTACTACTCTTTTGACCGCCTGCCCCGGCATCATCTTGGTATGGTTGAGGGCTGAGCCGGTGCAAGTTGGCTGATTTTT
>JALVQM010000030.1:10936-20769 GCA_027025615.1 Desulfobacteraceae bacterium
ATCGAATCCAACCGGACGATGAGGAAATCACCAACAACGATTTTACCAAAGTTTTGCAGCTGCACCTGATAAATTTTTCATTCACAGCACTTAATTTCGGAATGGGCTTGACCAGGGTACATCCCAAAGACTATTTTGTTGAAGCAAGAAAAACAAACAAGAATCTTACAATCACTATTTGCGAGGAAAAAATGAGCCGCGAAGAACATATGACAACGATCCAGATAGGTGATAATGATTATCTGGTCTACGACATCTTTTCTCTGGAAAAAGAAGGCAAAGCTCAAATCAGCCGGTTGCCTTTTTCAATCCGCGTGCTGTTGGAAAACATCCTGCGCCACCTTGATCAAAAAACCGTATTTCATAAAGACCTGGAAGCCGTCGCCGCCTGGCGAAAAACCTATGACCATCCGGTTGAAATTCCATACCACCCTGCCAGGGTGCTGATGCAGGACTTTACCGGTGTACCGGCGGTGGTAGACCTTGCCGCAATGCGTGACGCAATGTTGGAACTAGGTGGCGATCCGGCCAGAATCAACCCCATGGTGCCTGTGGAATTGATTGTAGATCACTCGGTCCAAGTAGATTTTTTCGGCACCCAGGACAGCCTGGAAAAAAACGTGGCCCTGGAATATGCACGCAACAGCGAACGTTACAAGCTGCTCAAATGGGCCCAGAAAAGTTTTTCCAACTTCAAGGTGGTCCCGCCGAATTCAGGGATCTGCCATCAAGTCAACCTTGAACATCTCGGCCGGGTCATCATAACGGACAATAATTCCGATGGCATCCTCGCCTTTCCAGACACACTGGTAGGAACAGATTCACATACTCCGATGATCAACGCCATAGGGGTCATGGGCTGGGGTGTGGGCGGCATTGAAGCCGAGGCTGTAATGCTCGGACAACCGTACTACATGGCAATTCCTGAAGTGGTAGGAGTAAAATTGAACGGACACCTGTCGCCAGGGGTTACTGCCACGGATCTGGTTTTAACCATAACTGAACTGCTGCGCAAACATTCAGTTGTAGAAAAATTTGTTGAATACTTCGGCCCGGGGCTCCGGGAACTTTCTATTCCCGACAGGGCAACGATTTCCAATATGACCCCCGAACATGGGGCCACCCTGGGGTTTTTCCCTGTTGATGAAAAAACGCTTGCTTATCTGGATATGACCGGCAGAGGACACCGGGCAGACATTGTCGAGAAGTGCTCCAGGGCGCTGGGCCTGTATCATGAACCTGACGCTGAACCTGATTACACCCAGGTAATAGACTTTGACCTTGCAAAGGTAAAACCGTCGGTAGCCGGGCCATCCAGGCCCCAGGACCGAATATCCCTTGATTGTTTAAAACCCGCTTTTTCATCCATCCTCGGTCAAAAACTTTCAGATGAGAAGTTTCGGGAAGATGGCTCCAGGAAAGAGACAAGTGAACCGATCCCTGAAAAAAGTTTTGAGATCGAGATAAATGGCCACCGGGAAAATATTGGAAATGGCAGTGTAGTCATAGCCGCTATTACTTCCTGCACCAATACTTCTAACCCAAATGTACTCATGGGGGCCGGACTGATCGCAAGGAAAGCAGTGGAACTAGGCCTGAAAGTTCCCGCTTATGTGAAAACATCGCTGGCACCCGGATCAAAAGTTGTCCTGGATTACCTGGAAGATGCAGGACTGATGCCCTACCTTAAAGCCTTGGGATTTCACCCGGTAGCCTTCGGTTGTACCACCTGTATAGGCAACAGCGGACCACTGCACCCCGCCATAGAAAAGGTCATATCCACCAACGATTTAAACGTGGCAGCAGTTCTATCAGGTAATCGTAATTTTGAAGCTCGAATCCACCAGCTTATCAAATCCAATTTCCTGGCTTCTCCCATGCTGGTGGTTATTTTTGCTCTAGCCGGCAGGATCGACATTGATTTTGCTTCTGAACCGGTCGGCCGTGATCCCAACGGCAAACCTGTATATTTCAACGACCTGTGGCCTGATGGAAGCCAGATTCAAAAGCTCACTGCAAAACACGTTAAACAGGATTTCTTCGTCCAGCAGTACAGCCGGATTTTTGAAGGTGACAAATTTTGGCAGGATCTGGAAGTTAATGAAAGTACAACCTACAGCTGGGACCCTGATTCTACCTACATTAAAAAGCCTCCCTTTTTCGACGGGCTGACAATTACTCCTCCCGAACCTCAGGATATCCTGTCAGGACGCGTTTTGCTGACCCTGGGGTCTTCTGTAACCACTGATCATATTTCTCCTGCAGGAGCCATCGCCAGGGACTACCCTGCCGGAAACTACCTGACAGAAAAGGGATTAACTCCAGACAAGTTCAACTCCTATGGGTCCCGCAGGGGCAACCACGAAGTCATGATGCGGGGGACTTTCGGAAACATTCGGATAAAAAATCTTCTCGTCGCCCCTAAGGAAGGCGCTTTCACACGCAAGTTCCCTGAAGACGAACAAATGTTCACCTATGATGCTGCCATGGCTTATAAAAGCAAAAACATACCTTTGCTTGTTCTGGCAGGCAAAGAATACGGAACAGGATCATCCCGTGACTGGGCCGCCAAAGGAACCAGGCTGCTGGGCATCCGGGCTGTAATCGCCGAATCTTTTGAGCGTATTCATCGCAACAACTTAGTAGGAATGGGGGTTTTGCCACTAATGTTCATGCCCGGGGAAACGATTGCAAATCTTGGGCTGGATGGAACTGAAACCTTTTCCATTACCGGGCTGTCCAAGCTGACACCACGTAAAACTGTCAATATAAGTGCCGTGAAACCGGACGGCAGCAAAACAGAATTCAAGGCGCTGGTTCGTCTGGATACCCAGATAGAAGTAGATTATTTTATCAATGGCGGAATTCTACCTTACGTATTGCGCAAACTGGCATCCTGACACCTGGACCTTACCCCGACAGTAAAATGCAACCAGATTGCTCAAGCCTGTTGGGTATAATACCTGGCCCATACAACAGGGGTCTTCATTCTGGCACAACCGATTGCAACAGTGACAAGCTTTTGAGGGCACCTGCCTTCCAGCAGCCTGACGACTTTCTTTCCTGATTCCAGTCGGTTTTCGGTTTCAGCCTGATTCAAAAACACGGCTGCCTCTGTTTCAGGCGGCAGCCCTTTAAGCAAACCTTGTTGATGACAAATCAAGTCAGCCAGACATCCAACGTTCAGCCTGTAACCCATGGGATAGCCAATAAGTTCGGCAAATAGCTTTGCGCGATGAATATTTTCTTCCGTAATCTCTTTACCTATACAGGTCAGGCCAATAACCCCTAACACCAGGCAGCTTCTGGAAGGAATTACAGGTTCATAATCTGCCGGAGCTTTCAAGGGTTTACGAGCTGCCCCATCGCCCTCTACCAGAATCCATTCAGCCGGCAGAATATCCGCCAATTCGTCAATCTGCGAAGGATCAAAACCTTCCAATTTTCTTCCGGACTCATCCGAGCTGCGCCCAATAGTTACATGGGAATTTTTATCCAGGCTTTTAGCCAGTGGTCCAATCAAGTTTCGGGGAGAACCTGCAGCCAGGACAACCTGACTCTGGGATGGTTCCGGCCAGGCAATCCTGGTTGTTGTCGTGCTCACAACCCGCTGTCCTCTGTCTACTATTTCCTGGGCCAAACGGTACATCAATGTTGTTTTACCGCCGGCTCCAACCAGGGTTACAATACCCTTGTGTTTCATCCCAAGCCAATCCAGCAATGTCTTTGGCCTGTCAACCTGTAACGGGTAATTCACCATTATTCATCTTCCTGAAACCGGCTTAGTGTTGAGCATTTTTTTTAATTATGCCAGAGATAAGCGCCGACTTCAATCTTGGGCACAGTTGTTTTCCAGATTCATGGAAAAAACCTTCCAAAAATGATACGGATAATCTGAAATTGACAGATTCTCAATGAAGGCAAAGCACATGCAATCATTTGATGTTGATTCCGGAGTCGCCGGAATCCTTCTGGCTGCCGGCCAATCCACAAGATTTGGAAGTCCTAAGCAACTGGTTTGTTTCCGGACAAAACCATTGCTGTTTTGGTCGTTGGATGCGTCTCTTGCTTCCGAATTGACAAAAGTTTATCTGGTACTTGGCCATTTTGCAGCCCGGATTCGTATGCATCTGAAGCCATATTTGGACAACCCCAGACTTGAAATAGTTGAAAATCCTGATTTCAAGCAAGGTATGGGCAGTTCTCTGGCCCGCGGCATCAGGTTTGCCGGAAAAAACTGGCGGGCTTACATGATTATGCTCGCTGATCAGCCCCTTGTTACACCGGCCTTGATCAATGCCATGCTGACGGCCATGGAGAACAATTCAAAATCGATCGTAATTCCCACCTGCAGGCAGATCAGGGGTAACCCGGTCCTGTTTGCTAATAAATGGTACAGCGCTCTTTCAGGTTTAAATGCGGATTTCGGCGGCCGCTACCTGGTGGCCCGCAACCCCAAAGATGTACTTGAATTTGAAGTTGAAAGCGAACATTACTTTTGGGATATTGACTGCCCCCAGGACCTTCAACGGCTGAACCCCTGACGACTTGCTACAGATCCTGAGTTTGCTGGAAGGTTGTTTTTGCTTCCCCTGTTGCCCATCCATCAATGAACCAGGCTTGGCAGATAGGTAACCAGAGACGGCCAGAGCATCAAGATGACAACACAAATCACATAGGCCGGGAGAAAATAGGATACACCTTTGAAAACTTCTTCCAGGCGTACGTCCCTGGCCATTCCACCTACAACGTACGTAGTTGCCCCGACAGGTGGGGTCACAGCACCCATGGTTGTAATCACGGTTATTGTGACTCCAAACCAGACAGGATCATAGCCCAGCTGGCGGGCAACCGGAAAGAATATCGGAATGGTAATCAAAAGCAGCGCCAAAGCGTCCATCACGGCGCCACCAAGGGCATAGACAGTAAAGATGATAGACATTATTACCGTTCCGGAAACAGGCAATTTCACCACCCAATTGGCAATATCGAAAGGAATCCTGGTAACTGCCAGAAAACGGCCGAAAATCATCGCACCGGTAATAATCAGGATCACCATGCAGGATATGCGCATGGTATCGGCCACCGAAGCCCAAAAACCTTTCCAGCTTAATCGGCCCTGGGCGACACTGATAACGACAGCACAAAAAGATCCCACGGCACCTGCTTCGGCCGGAGTAAAAAAGCCAAAGTATAATCCTATCATGACCGAAAAAAACAAAAGAAGCATCTCTCCAGCACCTGAAAGGGCCTTGAACCTCGATCTCCAGGTGTGGGTTTTGCCTACCGGTCCCCAGTCCGGATAGCGTCTGCAAAGTAACCAAACCGTCACAGCCAAAAGTAGCGTAAGAACAATGCCTGCCCCTATTCCTCCATAGAAAAGCTTGGCAATCGATTGTTCGGTTGACAGCCCGATAACTATAAGAACAACGCTCGGAGGAATTACCACCCCGAGGGTAGAGCCGCAGGCTATGGAACCGGTACTTAACTTGGGTTCATATCCAAAGCGACGCATCTGAGGCAGGGCCACTGTGGTCATGGTCGCGGCAGTGGCGGCATTGGAACCGCAAATTGCAGCAAAAGCCGCACAGGCAAGGATGGTAGCCATGGCTATCCCGCCACGGATATGCCCCACCCAAGCATTTGCAGCCTTGTATAGTTTTGTGTTTACACCTGAGTAAAAAGCCACCTGTCCCATTAGGATGAACAAGGGAATGACGGTCAAACCGTACCTGGAGAAAGTATCCCAGGTAACTGTTCCAACCATGTTAAGGGCAGCTTTGAAAGATACCAGGTGAGCAAAGCCAAGAAAACCGACAACTCCCATGGCAACACCCACGGGCATTCCCAGGCAAAACAAGACGGCCAACAGGCCGCCGATTCCCAAGATTCCAACCAGCGCCGGACTCACGCTTTAGCCTTTCCCTCTTCCATTGCATATACTAAGCAGGTCCACCACCATTACCAGGGCCATTGCCAGACATCCCAGGGCAACGGCTGCGGTAAAGGGATAATAGACAATCCGTAAGGTCTCGGTAACCTCTCCACTTCTCATCAGCACCAGGGCCTTTTGGCCTACCTGCCATCCCAACACCATGAAAAACAGGCAAACTATGACATCACTGATCCCGCATAGTATTTTTCGTAGACCGACAGGAGCTGCCTTGACCAGGATGTCAACCGCTATATGCCCCCGTACCTGTTGGGTACGGCCCAGCGCGAAAGCTGTCACCACAGCACCGAAAAATCCCATCATTTCAAAAGTTCCCCGCACCGGAATCCAAACCAGACGCAGAAAAATATTACTGCAGGTAAGCAACACCATGGCTACCAGAACAGTTCCACCGGTAATCATAAGGAACCTGTTAAGAAATTGACTAAACCGCGACAAAATGTGCATCACGCTCCTGCCTTCAGGCCTGTTTCCAGGGCTGCAACCGCTTGGTTGCAACGCTTTGAATCACTGGCCAAACGCTTTTCAAGGACCTTTACAATATCACCAAAATTGCAAAACAGGCCGGTTTCCAGTGACAATACCCGGCCAAGGACAACCAGGTTGCTGGAACGGGGTGAATTCACGGTCTCAGCCAGTTGCGCAGCATCCAGGCAGTAAATTTCCAGTGTCCTTGTCTCATCCTGCAAAGCTTCCAGCCGCCCTGCCTGATTAACTACTGCCCAGGCGCCGGACCTGGCATAAGCTCCATGCAAGGCCAGGTTCTCGGCATGCAGCACCAGCAGTCCATCTGCCTGACCTGGCCTGATCATAGGACTGGAGAATTCGCCAACTTTCAGGTGTGAGATAACAGTTCCTCCCCTTTGAGCCATGCCATGGGTCTCGGAAGTAAAAACAGGTAAACCCTTATCAATGGCTGCCTCGGCAAGCAACCGGGTAACGAACAGCACTCCCTGGCCACCCACACCGCTTATAACCAACTGCTGGCCTTTATCACTTTTCATAAAACCACCTCCAGGGCCTTTTTGGGACAAACCTCAACACATACCCCGCAACCACTGCAAAGGCCTTGATCCAGGCTGACTTGCTCAGCGTCTTCATCCAGCACCAGAGCCGGGCACTCAAACTGGGATACGCAGAAACCGCATCCATCGCATGTTTCAGTTACCTTTACCTGCCTGTATTCCCAACTGCCGCCCTTGCGTCTTAAATCAAGCAAACAGGGATGCCTGGAAATTACGACTGCCGGACCGTTTTCTTTACAGAACTCAAGGGCTTCTTTTATCAGGGAAGTAAAATCCTTGATTGAGTATGGATCTTCTTGCCGACAAAACCCGACTCCACAACCTTTCACAAGGCCCTCAAGATCTACTTTCCCCAAAATTTCGCCATTTACACCAAATCCGCTGGCTGCGGTAGGCTGGTTTCCGGTCATGGCGGTGGTTGAATTGTCCAGAATAACCAGAACAAAGGGCACCCTCTGAACAACTGCATCGATCAGAGGTGCGACCCCCGAGTGAAAAAAGGTGGAATCACCAATTGTCGCCACTATGGGAGGATGTTTTTCCTGTTCTTTGAAAGCATGGTGGAAGCCGGCCGCCTGGCTGACCGCCGCTCCCATACAAAGGACCGTATCCACAGCACCAAGATTGAGTCCCAGGGTATAGCATCCTATATCGCTGGGATAAATTCCCCTGGGAGCGGCTTTTTTAATAGCAAAAAAGGCCGCCCGATGGGGACAGCCGGCGCATAATGTGGGACGCCGGCCAGGGGCCTTGCCAACTGTTACTGCTTCTGACCGGACGCCTGCAAAATCAGATAAAATCTCTTCAATTTTTTCCGGAAGCAGCTCCCCGACCCCCGGAACATATCCCGAGAGTTTGCCCTTAACCCGGTTGGCTGCTCCAAGCTGCATCTCTATTACACCGACAGTTTCTTCCAAAACGCAAATAGATTCATAATTATCAAGAATACTGCGGACAAAATCCATGTGCAGGGGGTAGGGTTGCAGGACCTGAAACAGGGGCAGCTTATCCCAAAGCCCAAGAGACTTGATGATTTCAGCTGCATGGGCGGCTGATACACCCGATGCCAGAACTGCCCTGGAACCGCCTGAGACCTGGTTGAGTTGAATCGGGCCGCTGGCTTCCCAAGCGGCGATCTGTGCCAGTTTGGTCTCTAATTCACCGTGAAGCTTGAACCTGAACTTTGGAGTAGCTGCCCAGCGGAAAGGATCTTTCTGGTAATCAGCTTTCAACTCAACTAACTGGGGTTTTTCCAGGACAACATCCTGCCGACTGTGGCAAACCCTGGTAGTCGGCCTCAACAAAACCGGTATGGAAAATTTTTCCGACATCCTGAAACCGATTCGGACCATTTGCTTGGCCTGACGGGCAGAAGCCGGATCCAACACGGGCACCTTGGCCATCATTGCCATCAGGCGACTGTCCTGCTCGGTTTGAGAAGAGTGGGGACCGGGGTCATCGGCACTGATGACCAGAAAGCCGCCCTTGGCTCCCATGTAGGCAGCGCTCATCAAAGGATCGGATGCAACGTTAAGGCCGACCTGTTTCATGCTCACAGACGAACGCAAGCCGGCGATAGATGCAGTATAGGCAATTTCAAAAGCCACCTTTTCATTGACTGCCCACTGGACATGTCCCGACATACCTTCTTCGGCCTTGAATTTTGCCACAGCAGGCAGGATTTCGGATGAAGGGGTTCCCGGGTAAGCAGTAGCCACCGCACATCCAGCTTCCACCAGCCCACGGGCAATGGCTTCGTTTCCCAACAGCAAACGTATTTTATTTTTCAAAGATTATCCCCTTTATGGCAAATTTCAGAAATTCTGATATAACCCGGAAGACTTATAAAATTCAGTCCAAGACGGGTATATTCCCGTCCCTGTCTCCCATTGCCTTATTTCCAATTGATTATAAAACATATTTTTGAAAAGCTTCGTATTTTTATGCAATTGCCAACTTAAGTCAAGGGCCTGCTTTACTTGTTACTCATCTGTCTTTTGACTTTCGCTATTACCATTAAGGGCCATGATCAGTTCCCCGGAAGAGGCAACTTCCAGCAGGGGCTGGAGAGGATTGCGTCGGTAATTGGCAAGGGTGTTGGTGTGAATAACTTCTGGATAGGCCGTCGTACAATCTTCCACTATAATGGTCTTGAAGTCGTTGCAAAGGGCATCCAGGGCGCTGGTCAACACACAGAAATGGGTGGCAATACCTGCCACGGCGCAAACCGTTATCCCTGTTTTTTTTAGTCGTTCTGCCAGATCTGTACCGAAAAAAGCTGAAAAGCGCGGCTTGGGAAGCCAGATATCTTCAGGCCGGCGATCAAGTTCATCAATAATTTCAGCGCCACGGGTACCTGCAATTGCATGGGGCTGCATCTTGCCTTTGAAGATAAAATCATCTAACTGAAAAGAATCAGTAGCAAAAACAACTTGCCCCCCTGACAAACGAACCGCTCCGGCCAGCCGGTTGATGGGCTCAATGATCTTGGCGGCAGGATCCGTAACAGGCAAGCGGTGATCCGGGTCGAAATAATCCTTTACCATGTCGATAACCAGCAAGGCCACACGGTCATTTTTTTCCAGCAGTCTCATCTTGGCACCATTCCCTTTCTTTTCAGCAAGGCTACCGATTCTATATGATAGGTATGTGGAAACATGTCAACCGGCTGGACCTCCAACAACCTATAATCGTCATTTAACATGGCTAAATCCCGGGCCATGGTTGCAGGGTTGCATGAAACGTAAACGATTTTAGGTGGCGCCATATCCAGTACTTGCTTGACAACATCCTTATGCATACCCGCCCTTGGTGGATCTATGATCATAACGTCCGGCCTGATTGAAACCTGGCCA
>JALVQM010000031.1 GCA_027025615.1 Desulfobacteraceae bacterium
AGAGAATTTATCCAAATTATTAAACCTTTAGCTGGCGATGGCACCAATTATGTCTGCAACAGGTTGCGGTAGCGAAAAAAGTAATCCACTCCTGACCAGACCGTAAAAACAGCTGCTCCCCAAAGAAAAAACATCCCGATTGCATGAAAATCGATGCCCATATATGAATAATGCAGCAGCAGCGGAATTATGGCTGCAATTTGAAAACCGGTCTTGTACTTACCCAGGTTGGATGCCGAAACATCCATTTTATTCTGGGCCACTATGTTGCGCAGTCCGGTTACAGCAAGCTCACGTCCAATTATTATACAAACCAGCCAGGCCGGAATCCATCCCAGGGATGTAAGCATTATAAATGTGCTTGATACCAGCAACTTGTCGGCAACAGGGTCCATGACCTTGCCCAGGTTGGTAACCTTGCCCTGGCTGCGGGCAAAAAAACCGTCGAAGTAGTCGGTTATTGCAGCAGCACTGAAGACCAGGGCAGCCAAAAAAGTGGTAAAACGGTTTGGCGCGAGCAACAACACCACCACCAGCGGTGTGGCCGCAACCCTGAACATTGTCAGCACGTTGGGATTCTGAAGTTTTTCTCTTATCCAGGTCCTTGCTTGCATTTCGACCTCTTGTTTAGACTTGCTCTCCGACACACACAGCTAATTAAGGCCGGGATCATACCTTGGACTTGTTCCAATCATCAAGAAAGGCTTTAATTCCCTTGTCAGTAAGGGGATGGGCGGCCAGTTTATTAAGAACATCAAAAGGAATCGTTGCAATGTCGGCACCAATGAGGGCCGATTCCAAAACATGTAAGGGATTGCGCACACTGGCCACGATTACTTCGGTGTCAAAAGCGTAGTTGCTGTAAATTTCGACAATCTGCTGCACAAGCTCCATACCCTCGTGGGAAAGATCGTCCAGTCTGCCGACAAACGGGCTGACAAAACTTGCACCGGCTTTGGCTGCCATAAGAGCCTGTAACGGTGAAAAAATCAATGTCACGTTAGTCTTAATATTTTCCGCTGCCAACCGGCGTACAGCCTTCAGCCCGTCGATGGTCATGGGAATCTTGATCACTATGTTATCATGAATTTTGGCAAGCTCCCGGGCCTCTGTTATCATACCTTCGGTTTCGAGGCTGATTACCTCGGCGCTGATGGGGCCATCTACGATTGAACATATCTCGGTGATAATTTCTTTAAAATCGCGACCCTCTTTGGCAATCAGGGAAGGGTTGGTCGTAACGCCGTCAACCATACCCATTGCGTTTGCTTCTCTGATTTGTTCAACATTGGCTGTATCGATAAAAAATTTCATCTATAAATCCTCCTGGAATAATTAATTCAGAAATTAATGGTTTGCTTAAAAACTTCCACGCCCGGCTTTTCCCGGATCAAAATCCGGCTCAATGCTTTTCCAGGTACTTTTGTTTGCATTCCTGGCTGCAAAAATAAATCCGCCTGCCATCAATATCGGCTTTCAAGGCCTCTTCACGGGATACATATACTCCGCATTGTGGATCCTGGACCAGGTCGGCATCCATTTCCCGGCCGTCCCTCCCCCCCTTGTCGCCGCTGCCGCCATCCGGATTGAGCAAAGGCCGTATTGCACGCCAGGCAAAGTATCCCAATAAAAAAATCAGCAGTAACCTGATCAAGCCGGCACCATCCTTTGTTTGCCCGGGTCCAGCTTTTCAAGAAGGTCCCGAACGGTTTCATCCAGCAGGGGATGAACGACATTTGGGTCTATATCACAAATGGGTTTCAATACAAAACGCCTTTTATGCATCCGTGGATGTGGAACTATCAGGTCTGGAACGGAGATTATTTGGTTGCCAAAAAAAATAATATCTATATCTATAATCCGGGGGCCAAACCTGATCGAAGTTGTTTTCCTGCCCAGTTCATTCTGGATAGACCTGGTAACGACCAGCAACTGGTGAGCTGTCAGTCTAGTCTCAATCTTCAAGGCACCGTTGACAAACCACTCCTGCTCAAGGTAATCGACCGGTTCGGTCAGGTAAAATGGACTTTTTGCCTGGATTCTTACCTCAGCATGCCGTTCAAGTCTTTCAATGGCGTTCAGGCAATTATCCTTCGGCCGCCCCAAATTGGAGCCCAGTGAAAGGTATGCGGTTTGCCAGAGTTCGGTTGAAAAATTCATCTGTTTCCGCTCAATAATCCCAGGCATCAGGATGCATAACCGCCTTGTAAATCACCCGCGCATCGCCTTCCAGAAACACGTGGTCAAAGCAGCCCTTGCCCCGGCTTTTAAAATAAACACTTAAAGTCACACCACTGGCCGTTTTCAGCCGCACCGGACTTTCCTGCTTCCCTTTGGTTGCCAATGCCAGGGCAGCCGCTACGCTGCCTGTTCCACAAGCCAGGGTTTCGTTTTCAACCCCCCTTTCATATGTGCGAATCTCCCATATCCCGTTACTGTCACAGGCTATGAAATTAACATTGGTGCCCGCCGGTTGAAAAACGTCATGGTTACGGATTAATCTTCCAAGGTTGACCACATCAACTTCTGCCAGATTTTCTACTTCCAGCACTGCATGGGGAACACCGGTGTTTACAAACCCATATTCCAACTCTTTGCCTTCAATGTTAAGCCTGTGCCCCAACTTGACCGCTGAAGGATTAGTCATCTGGATTTTTACCCGATCCCCATCCACCTCAGCCCTGATAAGGCCGGCATCTGTTTCAAATGTCATGGAGCTTGGAGCAATTCCTTCTTGCCAGGCAAAGCGGGCTGCACATCTTGCTCCGTTACCACACATTTCCCCCCGGCTGCCGTCAGAGTTGAAAAATTGCCATCTGAAATCAGCATCCCGGCTTTTTTCTATAAGTATCAAACCGTCTGCCCCCACAGATAGCCTGCGGGCACAAACTTTTGCAGCAAAACCGGACAAGTCCCTGGTTTCAACCGCCCCGTGACGATTGTCCATCACGATAAAATCGTTTCCGGCTCCGCTCATTTTGGCAAATGAAATCTTTTCTTCCATGAAATTACTTCATCCCCGCCTTGCAGGTTATATTTTCAGAATCAGTAAACAATTCCCTGGCATCGCCCCTGGATCGTATTTTAAAAGTATAACTGAAACCTGGCTTGACAGGAATCCTGAAGCTGTATTCCTGATTTTCCCGCTTGTCTGCCCGGACTGTTCCCACTGACTGGAATATCAACGGGCAACCCAGGCAATCCTTTCCTTCCAGCGGGCTTGCGGCCTGAAGAACCGTGAAACCGCGGATATGTTTAACAGCCCCCTCACCCACTTTCCATTTCAACAGAATCTGTTCTTCACCTGGAATACATTTCAAAAAGATCGCCGCTTGCGGAGCAAAGACCCGTGGCGGCACCGGGGGCGCCTTTTTCCCGCAACCGCCAGCTATCAGCAGCAGGACGACAGATAAAGCGCTGAGCCCAATCCATAAACGCAAGTCCCTGCAACCTTTTTCAGGAGCCATTTTCCTGATCCAGTTGTTTCCTGGCACTGTCAATGGCCTTTTTAACATTGTCAGTCGAAGTTCCTCCTTCGGAAAGGCGTCTTTCTATCATTTGCTCCAGGGTCAAGTAATCGAAAATATCCTCGCAAATATCGGACTCGAATTGCTGGAGCTCCTCAAGGTTTAACTGATGCAACTCCTTGTTCTTAGACACTGCGTAGCCGACAGCCTTTCCAACACAGGCATGAGCCTGGCGGAAGGGAATTCCGCGGCTGACAAGGTAGTCAGCCATATCGGTTGCATTGAGAAAACCTTCAGATGCAGCCTGGCGCATGCTCTGCTTGTTAACCGTGATCTTCGGAAGCATCCGCCGGAACAAATGAATGCAATCCAGAAGAATCTCCACGGTTTCAAAAAGCGGCTTTTTATCTTCCTGCATGTCACGGTTATAGCTTAAAGGCAGGGCCTTCATCATGGTCAACAGGGCCACCAGGTGACCGTAAATCGTTCCTGTTTTGCCGCGGATAAGCTCACATACATCCGGGTTTTTCTTCTGGGGCATAATGCTGCTGCCGGTGGCAAATGCGTCAGCCAATTCGATAAAATTGAACTCGGTGGTTGACCAGAGAATAAACTCTTCCGCCAGCCGGCTGAAATGCATGGCACAAATTGATGCCGCCGAAACAAACTCGATAACAAAGTCCCGGTCGGAAACCGCATCCATGCTGTTTGCCGATACCTCAGGGAAATCAAGCAATTCAGCCGTGTAGCGCCGGTCGATAGGATAGGTAGTACCTGCCAGGGCTGCTGTGCCCAGGGGCATCACGTTGGTTCGCTTAAGGCTGTCACGGAATCGCTGGCAATCCCGCCGGAACATCTCGTAGTAAGCCATCATGTGGTGAGCCAGGAGAACCGGCTGGGCTCTCTGGGTATGGGTGTAGCCCGGCATCACCGTATCCAGATGATTGGCAGCAAAATCCACGATTGTTCGTCGCAAATTGACCAGGCCATCAATCACCTGGCAAGTGGCGTCCCGCAAATACAAGCGCACATCCAGGGCCACCTGATCGTTACGGCTGCGAGCGGTGTGCAGTTTTTGGGCCACTTTGCCGATATCCTGCAACAGGCGGGCTTCGATATGCATATGGATGTCTTCCAGGCTGTCATCGAAATCAAACTTGCCATGATCCAGGTCGCGCTTTATGCGCCCCAGCCCTTCTATCAGCATATCTGCTTCCTGTTCACTGATGACACCGGCCTTTTCCAGGGTGCGGCAATGAGCAATACTGCCCTGGATGTCATAGGGATACAGACGCTTGTCAATCTGGATTGAAGATGTAAACCTTTCGACACTGCGATCAGTTCGTTCCGAGAATCTTCCGTTCCATAACTTGTCTTTCATTTTACCTCACCGTTGCCGAATTTTTATGCTTTTCATAAGAGCAATACAAGTGACCTGCCCGGCCATGAACCAAACCTCCGGCTGCCGCTGCTATCCTGCCGATCTGGCTTCGACAAGTTTCTGGATTCTCAGGCGCAGGGCATTTAATCGAATAAAGCCTTCGGCATCTTTGTGTGAGTATACTTCATCAGCTTCAAAGGTGGCGAAGTCTTCCCTGTAAAGAGAATAATCGGATTTGCGGCCCATCACGGTACAATTGCCCTTGTACAATTCCATCCTTACCACCCCTGAAACCGTCTTCTGGGTTTCGTCGATCATGGCCTGCAACATTCTCCGCTCCGGTGCAAACCAGAATCCGTTGTAAATCAACTCCGCGTACTTGGGAATCAAACCGTCACGCAGATGCATAACTTCCCGGTCCAGGGTGATTGATTCCATTGCCATGTGAGCCTGCCTTAAAATAGTACCGCCCGGAGTTTCATAAACCCCCCTCGATTTCATCCCGACAAAGCGGTTTTCTACAATATCGACCCGCCCGATACCGTGTTTGCCGCCCAGACGATTGAGCTCGGCCAGCATTTCCGCCGGTGAAAGCCTGCTTCCGTTGAGAGCTACCGGATTTCCCATGGCAAACTCGATCTCCACCTCTTCAGGTTCATCAGGTGCCTGACGGGGAGAAACCGTCATGGTAAAAATATCATCCGGGGGACAAGTCCAGGGATCTTCCAGCACCCCTCCCTCATAGCTTATGTGGAGTAAATTGGCATCCGTACTATAAGGTTTGTTATGGGTTGTGGGAACCGGAATACCATGCCTGTGGGCAAAGTCCATAAGCGCCGTGCGTGAGTTGAGTTCCCACTGACGCCAGGGAGCAACTATCTTGATCTTGGGGTCGATGGCCAGGTAAGCCAGTTCAAAACGTACCTGGTCATTTCCCTTTCCGGTGGCTCCATGGCTCACGGCATCGGCCCCTTCGGCTGAAGCTATTTCCATCTGACGCTTGGCAATCAACGGCCTTGCAATGGAGGTCCCCAGCAAATACTGACCTTCATAAATAGCATTGGCCCTGAAAGCAGGAAAAACATAGTCCCTGACGAAATCTTCTTTCAGGTCTTCCACGTAAGCTTTCACCGCGCCGGTGCGCAAAGCGTTCTTTTCGACGTTTTCCATGGAATCAGGCTGTCCCAGGTCAGCCGAAAATGTTACAACTTCGCATTGGTAAGTCTCGATCAGCCACTTTAGAATTACCGATGTGTCTAATCCTCCTGAATAGGCAAGTACTACTTTATTAATTTCGGTCTTCAATCTTATACTCCTTGTTACTGTCAGGTATTTAATTCTTCCAGGATCCGGTCAAGGCATTGAAGCAAAGCATCGATATCTTCTTTGTTGATCACCAATGGAGGTGCCAGTCTTAATACCTTGTCCTGGATGCAGTTTATCAAAAAACCCTTTTCACGACAGGCGTTTACCACCGCCGCACCGTCTATTGCAAGCTCAACTCCAACCAGAAGTCCCTGCCCCCGCACGTCCGTGATTGCAGAATGTCTTTTCTGTAATCGGCGCAATCCGGATTGCAAATAGGCGCCAAGTTCATTTGCTTTTTGGGACAATTTTTCTTCTTCAATAATTTTGCAAACTTCCAGGGCAACAGATGTTACCAGCGGGGTTCCCCCAAAAGTTGTCGCATGGGAGCCGGCCCCGAAAGCTTCAGCCACCTGCTCTGTGGCCAGCATAGCCCCTATGGGCAGACCGTTTCCAAGGGCTTTGGCAAGGGTCATTATATCAGGCTCTACTTGCGCCTGCTGATGAGCAAAGAGACTGCCGCAGCGTCCCATGCCTGTCTGTACTTCGTCAAAAATCAGCAGGCACCCGTTGTCATCGCACAGTTTCCGGACCTTCTGAAGGTATCCCGGATCGGGACACCTTACTCCTCCTTCGCCCTGGATTGGTTCAAGCATAACAGCACATGTAGATGGTGTAATAGCATTTACCAGTGCTTCGAAATCATTGAAAGGGACAAAGCGGAAACCTTCAAGCAGGGGGTCAAAACCCTTTTTTATCTTGTCCTGGCCGGTAGCCGACATGGCAGCCATGGTACGACCATGGAATGACAGTTCCATGCTGACGATTTCATACCGCTCAGGCTGTCCCCTGTCCTTGAAGTACTTTCGGGCAAGCTTGATGGCGGCTTCGTTTGCCTCTGCTCCACTGTTGGCAAAGAATACCCGGTCGGCAAAACAGTGATCAACGAGCCAGTCTGCCAATTCAGCCTGGGGTCCGGTATAAAACAGGTTGGATACATGCCACAATTTAGTGGCCTGGCTTTCCAGAGCGGCTACCAGGCGCTGGTTACAGTGCCCAAGGTTGCAAACTGCAATACCGGCCACAAAATCGGTATAGGGCCTGTCCTGATCGTCCCATACGGTGCAGCCCTGCCCCTTTACCAACATCAGGGGGTAACGGGCGTAAGTTGCGGCAATCCTGCCGTCGGCCAATTCTACCAGCGATTTACTCATGGTCTTCCTCAACTTGTTTTTGTTTTTACAACCTCAGTGCCAATGCCCCTGTCAGTAAAAAGCTCCAGTAAAATTGCATGGCGGCGCTTACCGTTAAGAATCGGCACTTTTTCAACTCCCCCATCAAGGGCTTCCAGCGCATACTCGATTTTAGGTATCATCCCTGCCTTGATACTACCCCCGGCGATCATTTCTGATGCCAGGTCAGCATTAAGGGTGGATATCAAATCGCCCCCGGGGGCCAACACGCCGTCTACGTCGGTCAGCAGGATCAGCCTGCGGGCCTTTAAGGCAACTGCCATACAGCTGGCCACAAGATCGGCATTTATATTATAAGTTTCCCCACCTTCGCCCACGCCAACCGGAGCAATGATCGGGATAAACCCTCGGGATGTCAGGGTGTGGATTATTTCCGGATCTATCTTCGTTACCCGGCCAACCATACCCGGATCGATTATTTCCGGTGGTTCGTTTTCCCCGCCTTGTTGAATTATTTTCATTTTCTCGGCCTTGATCAGCCCACCGTCTTTACCGGACAAACCAACCGCCTTGCCCCCCTGGCGATTGATCTGGTTGACAATGGCTTTGTTCACCTTGCCCCCCAGAACCATCTCCACCACATCCATGGTGGGTCCATCGGTCATCCGCATTCCACGAACAAAACGAGGCTTAATTCCCATCTGGTCCAGGACGGCGTTTATCTGTGGCCCTCCCCCATGAACCACTACCGGATTCATACCGATAAATTTGAGCAAGGTTATATCCCGGGCGAAATCTTCCTTGAGGGTTTCATCCACCATGGCATGTCCGCCGTATTTAATTACCACAGTCATGCCGGCAAATTGGCGGATATAGGGCAAGGCTTCAATGAGTACCTGGGCGGCATTCTGGAATCTGTCAATGGTCATGGCAACCTGCAAATAAATTATTAAATAAGGTTTCTTGAAATACCGTGAACAAGTTAGAGAATATAGCGGCTCAAATCCTCATCCTCGGTAATCTTGCCGAGCTTTTGGTCTACGTAAGCCGAATCGATCACCATCCGGGGTTGATCTACCGCCGGTGCGGCAAACAATAAGTCCTCAAGCAGGCGTTCCATCAACGTATGCAGGCGTCTTGCTCCGATATTCTCGGTTCGCTGGTTTACCTGCTCGGCTATCTGGGCTATGCGCACAACGGCGTCGTCTTCGAAAACAAGCTCCACGTTATCTACACGCAGCAAGGCGGTGTACTGCAACAATAACGCATTGCGCGGTTCGGTAAGAATCCTTACAAATTGCTCAGCTCCCAGAGAACTTAATTCAACCCTGATGGGGAAACGTCCCTGAAGTTCGGGAATCAGATCAGAAGGTTTGACTGTATGGAAAGCGCCGGCGGCAATGAAAAGAATATGATCAGTCCTTACCGGGCCGTATTTGGTGTTAACGGTGCTGCCTTCCACTATGGGCAGCAGGTCTCGCTGAACCCCTTCTCTTGAGACATCAGGACCCTGGCCGCTTGTTTTTCCGGCTATTTTATCAATTTCGTCCAGAAAAATTATCCCGGCCTGTTCCACCCTGGCAACGGCTTCCTCGACCACCTTATCCATATCCACAAGATTTTGGGCCTCTTCGGATGCCAGTGTCTGCAGGGCATCGGCTACCTTCATTTTGCGCCGTTTTACATTTTTGGGCATAAGGTTGCCCAGCATGTCCTTGAAGTTTATTCCAAGTTCTTCCATGCCTACATTTGAAAAAACTTCCACAAAGGGCATGGATCTCTCGGTAACATCCAGTTCCACGTACCGATCATCAAGCTTGCCCTTGCGTAGCATTTGCCTGAGTTTTTCACGGGTGCTGCTCCTGTCTTCCACACTGGCCTGTTCTTCAGCACCGCTGCCTGTGTATGGAAGCCCGGCAGCAGTCCGGCGCTTTGCCGGGTCCGGTAACAACAAATCAAGGACTCTTTCTTCGGCAACCTGTTCGGCTTTTTCAGTCACCGCTTTCTGCTGGAGCATTTTCATATGGTTGACGGTCAAATCCACCAGGTCCCTTACCATAGACTCAACGTCACGCCCCACGTAGCCGACCTCGGTAAACTTGGATGCCTCCACCTTAATAAAAGGCGCATCGGCAAGTTTAGATAATCGGCGCGCAATCTCAGTCTTGCCTACCCCTGTGGGACCGATGAGAATGATATTTTTGGGGGCAATTTCATCTCGCAGGTCTGCCGGAACCTGCTGCCTTCTCCACCTGTTACGCAAGGCAATGGCAACTGAACGTTTGGCCTGATCCTGCCCGATAATATACCGATCCAGTTCTTTGACTATCTGGTTTGGTGTAAGCTGTTTCATCATACCTCATGTCAGGGTGTAGATGTTTGATTCTCATCAGCCTCAATGGTTTCCAGGGTAAGGCTGTCATTTGTATAAATACACATTTTGGAAGCAATGGCCAAAGCAGCCTCACAAATTTCAACTGCTCCCATCCCGGTATGGCGCATCAAAGCCATAGCGGCCGCCTGGGCACTTGCCGCCCCGGAACCGATGGCAAGGACCCCTTCGTCCGGCTCAATAACATCTCCGTTGCCCGAAATCAGGAAAAGTTTTTCCGCATCAGCGGCAATCATCATCGCTTCCAAGCGCCTCAGGTATTTATCAGTACGCCAATCACGGGCCAATTCCACCGCGCTGCGGGTCAAGTTTCCATTGAAACGCTCCAGCTTGCTTTCCAGGCGCTCCGACAGGTGTAAGGCATCCGCTGTTGCTCCGGCAAAACCTACTATGATTTGCTGGTTATATATTCTCCGGACCTTACGGGCATGGTGTTTTATAATACCGTCGTTCAGAGTAACCTGGCCGTCTCCGGCAATGGCTACTTTCCCCTGGCGACGCAAGGCTAAAATCGTGGTTCCATGGATTGATCGCATTAACTGACCCCCAGGGATTTCTCCGGTTTGCGTTTCAGATAAAGCACAGATCAACTCCGCGGATGTGCCTTATCGTAAATTTCCATCAAACGGTCTATGCTGACGTGGGTATAACGCTGGGTAGTCGATAAGCTGCTGTGACCCAGCATTTTCTGAACGGCCCGCAAGTCCGCGCCCCCATTGAGCAAATGGGTGGCAAACGAATGCCTGAAGGCATGGGGAGAAACCGGTACCGGCAAGCCAATTTCAGTTGCCAGCTTACGCAGTATCCTGGCCACTGAACGCGCACTTATCCGTTTGAACCTGTTGTTCACAAAAAGCGCATCAGAAGATCTCCGGCGTATTTTGTCAACTGCATCCAGGGCCTGCTGATACTGCTCTACAGCCTTCAAGGCTTTAGCGCCGATGGGCACCAGGCGTTGTTTATTACCCTTGCCCCGGACTTTTATCAGCCCGGCCTCAGGCTCAATATCTTCAACATCCAGCCCGGTCAACTCGGAAACCCTGATGCCTGTTGAATACAATGTTTCGAACATCGCTTTGTTACGCAATTCCAGCCATGATTTCGCCGGTATCTGGTCTAGCAGCCTGAACACATCATCGACCGATAAAAACACCGGCAAGGGACGCTTATGTCTAGGTGTCGCAACTGCCCTGGCCGGATTTTTTTCCAGGATACGATGCTTGACCAGAAAATTAAAAAAAGAGCGAACTGCAGAAAGCTTGCGGGCAACCGTGGCTTTGGAGTTAATTTCATGGAGGCAGGCCAGATATCTCCTGACAGCCAACTCATCAACCCTGTCCAAGGTAATCGGATTCCGTCCGGAGGCATCCTGAACGGCGTCGTCCCCGGCAGCTATCCGCACAAGGCATGCGGCAAACTCGGTCAAATCGTGTTCATAAGCCCGGCGGGTATGAGCCGAATAGCCTTTCTCAGATTCCAGGGTTTCAAGGAAACGCTGGATCCACGCTGTCAATTCACGTTCTTTCATTGCCAGCTCAAGAGAGCTTCGAGTTGATCCCAGCCTTCAACTTCTATAAATGGATGTGGTTGGCGATTCCATGGCTGGTTAAAAAGGATAGGCACTATGCCTTCCCGGTATAGAAGATGACAGGTGTCAAGCCTGTCCTCTACAAAATGAGTTATTCCCGCCTGCCTTAAAACTTCCGCCTTGGCTTCGTGTGAACCGACGGCTATGATTTTAAAAGGAAAACGGGATCCATTAAGCAAGTACTTCATCCAATCATGCATTGGCCCTACATTCGGCCGGGCGGTTACCATCAACAACGGGTAACGCTGATTGATTTTACGCAATACTTTCCTGGCGCCTGCAATGGGTTTTAACGACAATTCATAATTTCCGGAAAGAATTCGCTCAATAACCGCCGTAATCACCTCCGGTTCCATATCCAGGCATTTATCAAGCTGATAAACCACTATGTCTTTTCTGCGTATATGATTTATCCCGTAATACTCGCGCGCTATTTCAATAAACAGCTGCATGGTGTCGGCAATGACACCATCTATATCAAAGCCCAGGGATTTTACCGGAACAGGCGGTGACTTGGTCTGGATTGTTGAACACACCGTTCCATTTCCTCCCTGAAGTGTTGACTGCGCTTCAACCCGGCCCGGGATAACAGCCCCTGATAAAGGTTATCTGACTGGTATGACTGGAAAATAATTATGCATCCAGAGCCAAGGGATTCAATCTGCTCCGGTTCAGGCTGCCCTGCGGGTCTTCTTTTTCAAACGTGATATCCGGCGGCGATAAATGGTTGCCATTTTCCTGTCGTTGGATTCCAGCGCCTGTTGGCGTTTTGCTTTAAGCTCATTAATCTTGGCTTTTAACTGGCGAATGCTGGAACTGGCCTGTTTTTTGGTTTCCTCGGTTATCCCTTTGGCCTCTTTTATGGCAACCAGCAGATCTTGTTTATTCATTCCGTGAACACCGGTAATTTGAGGAATTTCAAGGGCAATTTCCCGCAATTCCTTTACAGTCATCTTGTCCAGTGGTTTTTCAAATTCCTGTTTGCTTTCCTCAGCCATGAACTATCTCCTTTCTTTGTTTCTGAAGGCAAAAACATGATCGCACAGGCAACCTGAAACAATCGTGGCCTGGGAAACACCTCAAGCCTGATACTCAAACACTACTGCGCCTGATTTTGCCTGATTTTTACCTCACCAGGTTTTTCAACGCTCTTATGTTAAAAATTCAGCACCAAAAACGTGATTAATAAACCTTTCGCCCGATCCGTGTCAACAAGCAGATTGATCCCTGCATTCTTTTATCATGGAATTCCATTGCATGCGGCTATCCGCCCATGGCCGCCGAATCATCCGTTCAGCTTTGTTTTTTTTCAGCGGCTTTTAAAAATGGTTTGAAAAGGTCCAGGGGCAGCGGGAAAATTGTAGTGGTATTGTTTTCAGCTGCCATTTCGCGCATGGTCTGAAGGTAACGTAGCTGCAGGGCCATGGGATGCATATGGATTATTTCAGCTGCCTCGGCCAGTTTGGTTGCCGCCTGGTATTCACCTTCAGCATTGATTACCTTGGCCCGCCGCTCACGCTCTGCCTCAGCCTGTTTCGCCATGGCCCGCTGCATCTCCTGAGGAAGATCGATATGTTTCAGCTCGACGGTGGCCACCTTGATTCCCCAGGGGTCGGTATGAGTATCAAGAATTTCCTGCAAGTGCGTGTTTATCTTGTCCCTGGCCGACAACAATTCATCAAGATCGGCCTGTCCGCAGACACTGCGTAAAGTAGTCTGGGCAAGTTGAGCCATGGCGTAATTATAATTTTCCACTTCCACGATGGCCTTGATGGGATCAATAACCCTGAAATAGATTACTGCGTTTACCTGAACTGAAACGTTGTCCCGGGTAATTACATCCTGGGGATCGACATCCATGGCAACAAGCCGCATACTGACCCTGACTATTTTATCAATAAGCGGAATCAGGATGATCAGGCCCGGTCCCTTGGCATTAATTACTCGTCCGAGCCGGAAAATTACTCCTCTTTCGTATTCATTTAACACCTTTAAAAAGGCCGAAAGGAAAATCCCCAGCAAAACTATGGCTACAATAATCGGTATCATGGCCTTTTCTCCTGAAAAGAAGTTATGGTTTATCCAACGATTTATACACGACGGTTTTGCCTTTGTGCCAAGGCGTCAAGGATCATCATCCTCCAACGGGGACACCTGCAACACCAGGTTCTTAACCTCGCCGATCTTTACCCTGCGACCGGCTTCAAGCCGCTGTCGGCTTTCAGCCTGCCAAAGTTCACCGTGGACAAACACTTTTCCGTACTGCCCGGGCAGGATGGTTTCCCGAACCGTGCCCACCTCACCTTTCAAACCGTCGGCTCCGGTCATAGGCTTTTTAAGCTGGGCCCTTGCCACCAGGGCTACAACCACGATGAAAAAAACGGAAATCAATATCACACTGCTCACAATAACCTGCCATGCCGGTTGGTACATTGGCCCGGCATCCCTGAAAAGCATAAGAGACCCCAGGCTCAGTGAAATTATACCCGCTACCGACAACAGACCATAACTGGTAACCTTTATTTCCAGGAGGAAGAAAACACCGGCAAGCAATATCAAAAGCAACCCAGCATAATCTACGGGCAGGGTTTGAAAAGCAAAAAATGCCAGAATAATGGAAATCCCGCCTATCACACCCGGGAAAATCGCTCCTGGATGAGCCAACTCAAAGTACAATCCTGCCAACCCCAGCATCATCAGTATATAGGCCACATTGGGATCGCTGATTACTTTAAGAACCCTGGTTCTCAGGCTCTCCTTGAAAACTGTCCGCCGGGCTCCGTCAAAGTGCAACGCCGACTTGCCTTTAACCTGCCTGCCCTCCAGCTGTTCAATAAGCGCCTTTTCATCTTCGGCCACCAGATCGATCACATTTTCCTTCAGGGCCTGTCGTGCAGTAATTGAAACGCTGTGCCGAATGGCTTCCTCAACCCACTTGCTGTTTCTTCCCCGCCGGTGGGCGATGCCTTGTCCATAGGCCACCATGTCGTTGACAACTTTTTCGGACATGGTTTTGCCGATATCTTTTCCGCCGGCGCTCACCGGATGGGCCGCTCCAATATTAGTGCCGGGGGCCATGGCGGCGATATCGGCCGCCAGCGTCAGCATAACACCTGCTGAAGCTGCCCTGGCACCAGGCGGTGCCACGTAGACCACCACCGGTTTGGGGCAGGCGTAAATTGCCTGCACAATATCACGCATAGAGCTGTCCAGCCCACCAGGGGTATTGAGGCGGATGATAGCGCAAATATAATCGCCCTGCCGAACCTGCTCCAGGGCGTCCCGGATCATCTCGGCCACTCCCGGGCCAATGGCTGAATCGACATTTACGACCATGTATCCGGAACCGGAAGACCGCTCCGCAGTTGCCTGCCCATAACAAGGAGCAAGAAAACATAAAACTGCCAGTAAGATACAGATTGTCTTCATAGTCAACCCAGATAAAGGTAAGGTGCCGGTGATTGTTTGTTCACCAGGGTCAACGCTCAAAAACAACCCGCGCCGGAAGCACAGGCATAATGTAAAAACATTTTACAGAGGTATACGTAAAAAAGCCATGATCTTTTTCACGTCTTCCCAAACCTCGCGTTTGCGTTCAGGGTTGCGCAGCAGGTAGGCAGGATGAAAGGTTGGCATCAGTTTAATACCCATCCATTGATGGAAACGTCCCCTCAAAATGGAAATGGGCGATTGCGTTCCGAGCAGGGTTTTTGCAGCCACCGAACCAAGGGTGCAGATTACTTCAGGTGCAATAGATGCAATTTGACGCTTTAAAAACGGCAAACATGCCTCGATCTCGTCCTCGGCCGGATTGCGGTTTCCAGGTGGACGGCATTTTACGATATTACAGATGTAAACTTCAGAACGATCAAGCTTCATGGCGGCAATTATTTTATCCAGAAGCTGACCAGCAGGTCCTACAAAAGGCCGCCCGCTGCGATCTTCCTCGTAACCGGGGCCTTCCCCGACAAATACAAGACGGGCCTTGGGGCTGCCTTCTCCAAAAACTATTTTCGAACGCCCCTTGTGCAGGGGACAACGAAAGCAATTGCCCAGATCGTCCTTTATTTCTTTCAGACTTTCACCCTCTGCTTTTTGGCCGGCTGCATCACCGGCCAGACATGAGGGCGTCTCAGTCCACCGGCCTACAATTCTTAAAAACTCCGGTCTGCAGTTGAACCCTTCTATTCCCTGCTGTTGCAAATCACGCAGGCTGGACTTGACTTGCGCGAGAACTTGCGCCAGATCAGCGGTTTTCATTATTATTTGTCTGCAAAGATATTATACGGTCCAGCAGCAAATGTGCCATCTTTTCTTTGGGCATCAGCTCCAGGTCTTCCCTGCTTCCGTCACGAAAAAAGAGTACTCCCTGGTTGTTGTCGCTGGCAAAGCCCGCTTCAGGTACACCAACCTTGTTGGCAACTATGATATCCAGGTTCTTGGCCTTAAGTTTTTTCAGGGCGTAGTTTTCAAGCTCGTGGGTCTCGGCTGCAAAACCTACCAGCACCTGTCTTGTCTTGCGCCGTCCCACCTCTTTGAGAATGTCTTTGGTCCGTTCAAGGGTCAGCTGGATATTTTCTTCGGATTTCTTTAGCTTACGCTCGGAACTGGACGAAGGTCGATAATCCGAAACAGCAGCTGTTTTTATTATAATATCTGCATGTTGCATATAATCCAGGACTGATCCGGCCATCTGGGAAGCTGTCTCCACCCTTATTGTACGCACATTGTCCGGTGGTGCAAGAGCCGTGGGGCCGGTGATCAACATTACATTGGCACCCCGTTGCTCGGCAGCCTTGGCAATGGCATAACCCATCTTACCGGTTGAAGGGTTGCTTATGAAACGTACAGGATCGATTGCTTCGCGGGTTGGGCCTGCGGTAACAAGAATATTCTTTCCGCGAAAATCTTTGGGAGTCATTGTTCCAACAAGAAAATCTACTATCTTTTGAGGGTCCGGCAGTCTTCCAGGACCGGAAGTTCCGCAGGCCAGTTCCCCGGCTGACGGTTCCAAAACCAGGTGTCCGTATCTTTTGACAGTCTCTATATTACGCTGCACCGGCCGGCTATCAAGCATATTGCTGTTCATTGAAGGACAGATAATTGTAGTACAGGTCACGGCCAGCATGAAAGTACTCAGGGCATCATCTGCTATCCCGTTGGCAAACTTTCCAAGAAAATTAGCTGTCGCCGGCGCTATCACAACCGCATCGGCTTCCATGGCCCACTGAATATGGCCTATTGTTGCTTCTTCATTGCCGGCAAACAGGTCACTGCATACTTTTCTGCCGCTCAGAGCTTCAAAAGTCATGGGAGCAACAAACTTTTCTGCATTAGCAGTCATGATTACACGTATATCCGCCCCCTGCTTTACCAGCAAGCGCAGCAGTTCTACACTTTTATAGGCCGCAATTCCCCCACAAACACCAAGTACAATTTTTTTTCCCTGCAAGTCATAAGGTAACATTTATTGAACATCCTGATGTATTTCTGAATTTCTTTCCGCTCAGTCCCGATACCGCCTGCCATAACCCAATGCGTTAAGCTGCCTGATTGCATTGTATTTCATACAAAGGTCAATCCAGGACCTGAACAGATCCTCGATCCTTTGCTTTTCCGTATTTTTTTCCGCAGATTCCATAACCCGCGCCAGGGCCTGTCGCAATTGCTTGTTATCCGGATCCCGTTCCAGCAATTTGCGGTAAACTTCAGCTGCTTTTGCAAAATGGCCCTGCTCTTCGTAAATCCCGGCCATGGTAACAGTATAAACTTCTCCAAAAGAATTCTGATCTTCCATCATTGGGAGGCTGCCTTATGTTCAGGGCTTGTTTTGAAAATCATTTCATCGGGCGCAATCATTTTCAGCTCCCGGCGGGCAATACTTTCAATATAGGCCGGGTCTTCTTTCAACCTTTCTATTGACTCGACAAGCCTGTAATTTTCTTCGGTTAAACTCTGGTTGATCTTTACCAGTTGATCCCGCTGGTGACGTTTACGGCTCAGCTCCACCAGCCCATTGTCGCCAAAGACGATAATCAACAGGAAGTGAAATAAACCGATTACGGCAAGCGACAAAATAAGTTTTTGTCGTCTGTTCACCGCCTGCGTCCCCTTCTGAAAAAGGTTTCAACCATGGAGCGTAACTCTTCGATTCCAAGTAAGTATGCTAATCCGCAATATACGCCGACACCGGATATTATGCAAGCCATAAGGCGTACAACAAGCTCCAGGCGTCCACCGGCTGCCATGGGCGGCCAAAAGTATACTATGACTTTAACAACAATGCCCATGACAACCGCACAGGCCGCACTTCTGGAAACTGCTTTTAATAAGCTCATTCCACCCAGAGGCCCCATTTTCCGGCGCAACCAGATTATTAAAAGAGTCAGGTTTATCATGCTGGCCAGGGAAGTAGCCAGGGCCAGACCGGCATGCCCCATGGGGCCCATGAGCCCGATTCCTAGAATTATATTGCCGGCAATTGAAATTGCTGCGGCCTTCACCGGTGTCCGGGTATCCTGGAGTGCATAAAAAAAATTAAGCAAAATCCTTACAGCCGAAAAAGCCCAAAGCCCAATGGCGTAATAGAAAAGAGCCGCCGCTGTCATCCTGGTACTTTCCAGATCAAAAACCCCATGTCTGAAAAGTACGGCCACTATTGGCCGGCGTAAAACTATCAAGCCTACAAGGGAAGGCAGGATCGCAAAAAAGACAAGTTTCAGACCGTGTCTGAAAGTATCCTTCATAGCCGGCAAATCATTACGGGCAGCTTGTTGGGACAAGCTTGGTAATACTGCGGTCGCTGTAGCTATAGCGAAAATTCCCAGGGGAAACTGAACGATTCGGTCAGCATAATACAGGAAAGCCACGCTGCCTTCTGTCAGTAAAGAAGCTAATTGTGTGTTAACCACCAGATTTATCTGATAGACAGCGGCCCCGAAAACCGCCGGCCCCATAAGGGCCGCAATCTTTTTTAATCCCGGATGAAACAGGGGGGCCGGTTTTCCAAGTCCCACCTTTTTTCTTACCAGAAAAGGAACCTGCAGGGCCAATTGCGCTACACCGCCGGCAATCACACCAATGGCCAGCCCGGTTATCCTTACCTGGACAGAGTCTGAAACCAGGGCAAAGGCAACTGCCGAACCGATCATGGCCAGGTTCAACATTACGGGAGCGGCTGCCGGAGCAGCAAAATGGCCCAATGCATTCAATATCCCCATGGACAAGGCCACCAATCCTATGAAAAATATATACGGAAGCATGATGCGGGTCAGATTTACGGCCAAATCAAACTTCACAGGATCAGAGGTAAAACCGTAGGCCATGCAACGAACTATCCATGGGCTCAGGGCAACACCCACGCAGGCAACCAGCAACAACACAATCGCCAACAGATGAAAGGTGCTACGTGCAAAGCGCATTGCTTCTTTCCGGTTACCACTTGCCAGATAGTCGGTAAAAACGGGAACGAAAGCAATACTCAATGATCCCTCGCCGAACAGACGGCGTAAAAGGTTGGGAATCCGAAAAGCGGCGATAAATGCATCGGCTGCCATGGTTGTGCCGAACAAATAAGCAAAAACCATGTCCCGGGCGTAACCTAGAATCCGGCTTGCCAGGGTCATGCCTCCGACTACTCCGGCTGCACGGGTTACCTGCTTGCGTTCGACTGCATTATCAACAGGTTGGGTCATTTATGGTCCCTGTAAAATCATTTATTGACAATTGTATAATTGATTTGTATATAAGCATGTTTTTGAAGATGCCCAAAACCCGATGAAAGGAGAAACACATTGGCAAATCATAAATCAGCATTGAAACGGGCCCGCCAGAACGAAATCCGGCGGATGCGCAATAAAGCGGTCAGGACCAGGGTAAAAAACGTGGTCAAGGACGTTCGTCAAGCTGCAGCTGAAAATACGGGCGATGACTTGATGGAAAAGCTGAATTCTGCAAAGTCAACAATTGACAAAGCAGCCAAAAAAGGCGTTTTGCACAAACGAACCGCTGCCCGTAAAATCGCCCGTCTTGCCAAACTTGTAAATTCAACCGCAGCCTGAGCCATATTATCAGGCATAGCCGGTAATAAACAGTGCAACAAATAACGGTCTTTGCCCCCTATGGGCGGGACCGTTATTTTGTCGCTGCAATTCCCTTATAACCCGGGTTGCCGGGAAACAATCAGAACTGGTCGGTCAGCCTTGAATATGCTGTCTCGGCCAGCTTTTTAGCCACTTCCTCCAAAGCCATCTGCCGGTTTTGATCAGTGGCGGGTTTGTCGTCGTTGACCACGTCGAAAGTCCAATCAGCCGTCATCGTTCCGGAAGACCATATGGTTCCTTCGCCGGGAGCGACTAGCTCCAGGGAAAGGGCTACCTTGACCCGTCTTTCCTGGGATACACTCCCACCCCTGTGGGTTACAGTCTCAAGCCAGAGGTTTTCTATTTTCCCTCCCAGGACGGCATCCGCTTGTCCGGCTGGTACCAGCCTGTGTTTTCGCCTGGTCAATTCGTCTATCAAGGCCCTGGTTATAATATTCTCGAGTCCTGTTTCGGCTGTGGAGTTAGCAGGCACGGCAACAGCAAGGCTTTGAATACCGCCTGGCAGGGTGCCAGTACCGGTAAAGGTATAGCCACAGGCCGTCAACATGAAGAACGTCAGCCCAATCATAGCTATGGCCGCGATACCCTCACAGAATTGTTTCGGCTTGAGTTTCAAGTTTAGCTGCCCTCTGAACCTGTCAAACCACTATGTTGACCAGCTTGTTTTTAACAACGATGACCTTCCTGATGGTTTTGCCGGAAATAAATTTGGCCGCTTTGGGATCAGACAGTGCCATTTGCTGAAGCTTTTGTTCATCCAGATCAATTTGTGCCTCGAATTTGCCCCGCAGCTTTCCGTTGACCTGGACTACTATGGTTACACTGTCTTCAACCAGGGCATCATCCCTGTATACCGGCCATTGGGCATTCAGCACGCTTTCCTTGTTGCCGAGACCAGCCCAGATCTCCTCTGCGAAATGTGGAACTATAGGGGCCAGAAGCAAAACAACGGTTTCAACGGCCAAGCGCATGACTTCTGCTGCCGGAGACTTCAGTTCATCTTCGACATCCAGGCTGTACATCAGGTTAACAAGTTCCATAACGGCGCTTATGGCTGTATTAAAATGGAACCGTTCCTCAATGTCATGAGTTACTTTGTAAATGGTTTGATGGGCTTTTTTGTAAATCCGCTTTAAAACTCCGTCCAGTTGGCCTGCAGGCCCGGGATAAGGCAGGACCTTTTTAACATGGGGCATCCAGTTATATACCAGGCGCCAGACCCGGTTCAAAAACCTGGCGCTCCCTTCAACTCCCTGATCACTCCATTCCAGGTCTCGTTCGGGGGGAGCTGCGAAAAGGCAAAAAAGCCTGGTGGTATCGGCTCCGT
>JALVQM010000032.1 GCA_027025615.1 Desulfobacteraceae bacterium
GGGCAGCAATACTGTCCCTTGGTAGACAGGGAACAAATACCCCACCTGAAGGCGGCCCCAGAAGGCGGAAAGGTTCCATGTTGGTATATGGAATCATCCCAACGTTAAAGGACATCCGGATTACCTCCTGTCCTGCCCCTGTAAACCTGTCGGGTTCACCGGCAAAAAACGTCCATCGCGCTCAACCGGGACAAAACCAGCCACCTGGATTGTCTCTTCCATTTTTTCCCGGGCAAGCCCCACCGGCGTTTGGGCACCTGCCAGGTGTGCGATTTTTTCTTCCGAAATAGTGCCATCCATGTCGTCGGCCCCCCAGCTCAGCCCTGCGGCCGCGGTTTCAAGACCAGTCATAGGCCAGTACGACTTTAGATGTTCAATATTGTCCAGTACCAGTCTGGCAATTGCCAGCACGGCCAGAGTTTCGAGCGGAGTAGGACCTTTTTCGACAAACTTCCCCTCTCCGGGCTGAAAGGCAAGCGGTATGAAGCAGACATATCCTCCGCTTTCATCCTGTGCCTGCCTGAGGCGCAACAAGTGCTCTACCCTTTCCCGCCAGGTATCACCAAAACCGAAAAGCATGGTAGCATTGCTGGCTATTCCCAACCGGTGGGCGGTCCGGTGAACATTCAACCATTGTTCAGGGCCGATCTTGTTGGGCCAGTGGAGGCGGTGCAGGCGTTCGGAAAAAATTTCCGCTCCACCACCCGGCAGGGTATCGGTGCCGGCCTGTTTGAAACGTTCAAGGACCTGTTTTACAGTCAAACCGGAAGTCCTGGCAAAATAGGCAATCTCTACTGCGGTAAAAGCTTTAATATGAATATCAGGATATTGACGGCGCAAGGTTCTGACCAAGGATAAGCATCTTTCAAAGGGCCAGACCTGGTTTAGCCCGCCTACGATGTGAACCTCGGTAGGTTCCAGCCGTTGAACCTTTTCCAGGATCTGTTCTTCGCTCAAAACATAAGCATGGGACGCGTTGCGGCTTGCAGCATAATTACAAAAGGTGCAACCGGCGCCACAAATGTTGGCCGGATTGATCTGGACGTTGAATACATAAGTCGCCCGTTGGGCAAAACGTCGAGTCCGGTTTTCAAGAGCCGCCTGTCCCAGCAGGTGGCATCGTCGCGGGGTAATCTTTTCTGCCAGAGCAAGTGCCTCTTCAGAACTGAGGCGCCTGGCCAAGGCGCCTTTTTCAAGGGCTGTATTGAATAGTTTTGCAGTCATGTCTAAAGTTCTATCAACTCAATCCGGTATCCCATAGGAAGTCCAGCGTTTTTCAACTCTCGTGACCACCTTACGGTCGAAAGCAACCGGATTTGGATAGCCTTTTTTCCAGCGTGCGTCAATGGCAATGGGAAATTCAAAAACAACCCGGTTGCCATTCAACCTGCGACCGGACGGGTAAAGGTCAGCCGCCGGATCAAAACGGGTGAACCATCCCCACAAGGCCATTGTAGGATCATCGATATCAACGTCATCGGAAACCAGGATATGAAAAAGAAAACAGGATGAATCCGTATCCCTGGCCAGCCATTGCCTGACCGGTTCGATATCGTCACATCCTTCCTCCAGCCGGACCATGAGAAAGGCCGGCCCCATACTGTTAATCGCCCGTACCTGGCGCGGCCATGAGTGCCTGGCCGGCAACCGGCACCCGGCAGGTCTGCGAACCGGTCCGGAAAAGGGGCGGTTGGCCAACAGGATCAAGCGGCTGCCGGTATTCATTACAGGCCCGGTAAAATCCAGAGTGTCCTGGGCTGTGGGCACAAGCAAATGGATTGCGTCCGGGGACAAGTTCCTCCATACAGCTCGGCTTACTGCCGGGAAATCAGAGGCCCGTACCTCGGGATCAACGGTTACCATTACCTTGGTCAGGGAAAGCTGCCCTTCTCCAAGTAATCCAAGTGCATGTTTCAAGGCCTCATGCTGGTAGCTCTGCCTGACGGAAGCCACTGCTAAAGGATGAAAACCGGTTTCAGGATAAGCCCATAAATCTTTAACCGCAGGTCGCATCAACTTCATCAGGGGAAGGGCCATTTGCTGAAGGGCCTCGCCAAGGTAATAATCTTCCTGGACCGGTTTTCCCACCACCGTTGCCGGGTATATGGCATCTTTTCTTGCCAGAATCCGCCTGACCCGCAGAACAGGGAAATCAGCTGCGTGGGAATAGTGCCCGAAATGGTCACCAAAGGGCCCTTCGCGATGCATATCTCCCGGAGTTACACTGCCTTCCAGTACGAACTCAGCCCGGGCAGGCACCCGGTGCCCCGAATCCTTTCGAAAAATTACTTCCAATGATCGTCCCATGATAAGGGCTGCCAGGACACGTTCATCAAAACCTTCGGGCAAGGGTGCTACGGCGGCAACAATCAAGGCCGGTGGACCGCCAAGAAAAACACTAACCGGCAA
>JALVQM010000033.1 GCA_027025615.1 Desulfobacteraceae bacterium
TGAAATTGACCCACTCGGGATTAGTCCACAGTTCGGATACCAAAGCGGTAAAAGATATGTTGAACCTCAGGTAATGACATGCTCAGGAGTTCTATGTATAACCCTGTGATTGTGCTCTAAAGAACCTTAGCGGTCGCCAATCACAAAAAACATCTAAATTATGCCAAGATCAGTAAATTCAGTAGCAAAGAGAAACAGAAGAAAAAAAGTTCTCAAGCAAGCCAAAGGCTATTTCGGAAGACGTAAAAACGTCTGGACCGTAGCCAAAAACGCAGTCGATAAAGGAATGCAATATTCCTACCGCGACCGCAAAACCAAAAAACGTAACTTTAGAAATCTCTGGATCGTCCGTATCAATGCGGCAGCCAGATTGCACGGAATGTCTTATTCGGAGTTCATGGGAAAAATCAAAAAACACAACATCGAGTTGAACCGTAAGGTACTCGCAGATTTAGCCATGAATCACCCCGATGCATTCAAAGCAATAGTAGATAAGATAAAAGCTTAATTATATCATTTTCAAAAAGAAAAACCGTTTCATTCGTTGAAACGGTTTTTTTATTATTGGCATATTTATTGCAGCAACATTAGTAACAAAAACCAATTATCATGAAAAATTTCATTCTTACCATCTTGTTTGTATTTAGTATGAGCGCATTATTTGCTCAAACCAATGACAATCCGGATGTACCGGTGCTCAAATTTGAAAAAGAAAGCATCAACTACGGAACCATTAAGAAAGGGGAAGACGGCAGCCGGGTATTTAAATTCAAAAATATCGGTAAATCCCCATTAAAAATCGAACGTGTAAAATCATCTTGCGGATGTACGGTTCCCACTTATCCGAAAAAAGAAATCATGCCGGGTGAAACCGGTGAAATCTCCGTAAAATATGACACGAACAAAGTTGGGCGATTCAGCAAAACCATATCTATCTTTTCCAATGCTAAAAGAAAGAGAATTGTCTTGCGCATTAGCGGTAATGTAGTCACACCCTGATGTTTGCAAAACTTTACATCAAAAAAAGTCCGGCTTCATGCCGGACTTTTTTTATTATAAACGATTTGATTATCTTCCGAAAAGACCTCCGAGCAAACCGCCCAATCCACCGGACTTTTTGTTACCGCTGTTGAGTAACATACCGGCGATGTCGTCGATTACGCTACCGTCACCGTCGGCGTCGAGGAGTCTGTTGATTAAACTTTGATGCTCTTGATGTCCGTCACCCAGCATACCACCCAGCAGGTTACTCAACGAATCCGGATCGGATACATTATTGCTTCTGGTTTGTTTTCCGAGATAAGACATCACAAAAGGAGCAGCAACCTTTAATATATTCATGGCACTACCCATATCTATACCGCTGCTTTTGCTCACTACCTGTGCAACATGTTCTTCTTTACCACCAAAGACATGGCCCAAAATTCCGGAGCCTTCATTCAGAACATCATCGTCTATACCGGAACCACCCAACACATCGCCGAGTTTATCCAATAAAGATCCGTCATGGCGGTCGTCATTCAAGGCGCTGAGCAAAGAAGAAGCTTTTTCAGGGTGCTCCGCATTGTTTTTCAAAGCTCCCATAATGAGTGGAAGAGCCGTCTGAATAGCGGATGCTGATTTGGATTGATCCAAATTAAGCTGATTACCAACACCATTCACCAGCATTTGACCCATTGGTCCGTTTAATAAATCTAAAATGTCAGACATAATTTTATTTTTTTAGGGTTATACAAACAAGCGCAAGGTACGATTTTTTTCATAAAAAAAACCCGTCGATCTTTGATCGACGGGTTCATGAGAAAAAGAAAGGCGGTGACCTACTCTCCCACCGTAGCAGTACCATCGGCGCTGGCAGGCTTAACTTCTCTGTTCGGGATGGGAAGAGGTGAGCCCTGCCGCAATAACCACCTTAAAAAGATGACAGCTTTTAAGCTGTTTGCTAATAAGTTAACATACCGGATAGAATATTGACCGCATAGATTCCTGATTCGAGATACACTTTTATACTCTACATCATACTACTTGTGCAAAGTCTACGGATGATTAGTACTACTCGGCTATGACATTGCTGCCTTTACACCTGTAGCCTATCTACGTGGTAGTCTCCCACGATCCTTAAAAGAAATCTCATCTTGTGACGGGTTTCGCGCTTATATGCTTTCAGCGCTTATCCCTTCCCGACGTAGCTACTCAGCTGTGCTCCTGGCGGAACAACTGATACACCAGAGGTCAGTCCGATTCGGTCCTCTCGTACTAGAATCAGATTCACGCAAATTTCTAACGCCCACTACAGATAGAGACCGAACTGTCTCACGACGTTCTGAACCCAGCTCGCGTGCCACTTTAATGGGCGAACAGCCCAACCCTTGGGACCTTCTCCAGCCCCAGGATGTGACGAGCCG
>JALVQM010000034.1 GCA_027025615.1 Desulfobacteraceae bacterium
TCTTTGTTTCCAGTGGTTGTTTATTGCAACAGGGGTGTCGTGTTTTAGGACACCTGGCAACCAAAAGAAATAATATATAATTTTGTTCGTAGCCTGCATTTGTTTTATCCCCTGTAGCTTTTGGACACACTTCTTGCGATTGTGCTTTCAACCCGGGTTTATTCCTTTTTTGAATATTATTTCAGATAAACCAAATATAATCAGAGCCATATAATATTTTAATTTTTTCCAAACGTAATGGCACCTCCATTGCAGATAATGAGGTTGACAAGCAAACAAACTTCAAGGTCGAGGAGGTGGCCACCATGAAGAAAAAAGATCCTTATAACAGGAGAAAAAAAGTCAGGGGCTTTCAGGTAGTTGAAAGCGAATGTATCTGGATGAAAGCCGGAGTTGTAAACTTCCGGCTCTGCGACAATGTTTATGATTGCAACCATTGTGCTTTTGACAAGGCAATGCGCAAAGCCATGGGAGCCGGGACTAAACCTGAAACTGAAATTCTGGCACCCCGCTGGGTGGAATACCTGCAGAAAAAATACCAGGGTGCTTCCAGTCCCTGCCGCCATGTACTGAGTGGCAGGATAGAGGCTCCGAAGATTTGTGTCATGAATTACGAGTGTTATCATTGCTCTTTTGACCAGATGCTGGATGAAGCCGATCTGGCCGGTTCCGGCGGTAAACCGGACTATGACTCAGTTGCCGGATACAAAATGGCCAGGGGCTATTACTACCATATGGGCCATGGCTGGCTCCGTCTCGAGCACGGCGGACGGATGAGGGTCGGCTTTGACGAATTTTTGGTCAAATTGTTCGGTAATGCTTCTGCAATTGAACTGCCCAAGTTGGGTGATCAGCTTGTACAGAATCGGGTTGGATGGGCTTTCCGGCGCGGCGAATTGCAAGCCGCTGTCCTGGCGCCGGTTAGCGGAACAGTGCTTGCGATCAATCAGAATGCAATTGAACATCCTGAAATTGTCTATGAAGACCCATACCACCAGGGATGGCTTTTGATGATAGAGCCCCAGAGTCCCAAGAAAAACTTACGCGGCCTTTACTTTGGTAATGAAAGCTTGCATTGGATGGAAAATGAGAGTCTAAAGCTGCTGGCCATGATAGGGGAGCAATACTCCGGTTTGAGTGCCACCGGTGGCCAGGTGATCGGTGATGTCTTCGGTCAATTCCCGGAATTGGGTTGGGATAAGCTGGTGAAAAATTTTCTGCGTACCAGGCAGGTTGAGACAGTAAGCTGAGATAAAATACTTTGCTCTATTATTTCTGCCATTCGTAAATGGCGTCTTGCAGGAAGCGGCTGCAGTAGCGGCAAAATCGAAATGCGACAGGGTCGAGATCAGCGGGTTCGGAACTGAAATGCATAAGGCAGCGCCTGTCATTGCAATGCAGGAGATTGAAAAGGTGCCCCAGTTCGTGAAAGGCTACCTTGGCAGCCCTTTCAAGCCCGATTTGTTCTGTTGTCCCGGCCTGAAGACGATGGAGGGAAACCACTGCTCCGCGGCCACCCTGGCGGGCTTCTCCAAGACAGTGAGTAAAAAGGGGAACGAAAATATCCACATCCAGGATGCCAATCAGCTTGGCATTGCGATCAAGAAAGCGTGACTCCATAAAATCAATGATACGAGCGGCGTCATATTGGGAACGAGGCGCATTATAGGCGTAAACAGGCTGTCTCAGGGGGGGCAAAATATCCACCGCCAAATCCAGATGCCCGGCTATATGGGCGGCGATGACCTTGGAAGCAATTGCCGGTACCGATCCGACTGGAATAACCAGGATGTTATTATCAAAGCTTTTCAATCTTGCTGCAGGCCCAAAGTCTTTAATTTGCGGTATAAGGTGGAGCGATGGAGACCGAGAATTCTGGCGGCCCGGGAAATATTACCACCGCATTCGGCAAGTACAGTCTTGATATGATCCTTTTCTATCTGTTTTAGAGACCGGCCGCAACTTATATCCGGACTGGAGCCAGGGGAAAGAAAAGCGAAAACACCGGCCTCAATGGTTCTTGACTTGGATAAAACAACGGCCCGTTCAATGGCATTTTGCAGTTCCCGCACATTGCCGGGCCAGTCGTAGTTTTGCAGGATAGACAGGGCTTGGGAAGAAATACGGTCAACATTTTTACAGGTTTCCTGTCGGAATTTCAACAGGAAGTGGTCGGCCAGCAGGGGGATATCTTCTTTGCGTTTTCTAAGGGGAGGCAGGTGGATCTGGATGACGTTGATACGGTAGAAGAAATCCCGGCGAAACGTTCCGCGACTGATTTCTTCTTCAAGGTTTTTGCGAGTGGCGGAAATAAGTCGAAAATCTATATCTACCGGAATATTGCTGCCCAGGCTGGTAATTTTCTTTTCTTCCAGTACGCGTAACAGGTCTATTTGCATTTTCGGGCTGATTTCTCCAATTTCATCCAGGAAAAGAGTTCCTCCTGAAACAACTTCCAGCAATCCCTTACGGGGGTAGTGAGCGCCTGTAAATGCCCCTTTCCGATAGCCGAACAGTTCGCTTTCGACCAGGGTGTCAGGGATGGCTCCGCAATTGATAGCCAGAAAAGGAAGTTTGCTGCGTTTGCTTTTGGCGTGAATTGCCTTGGCGACCAGTTCTTTGCCGGTGCCTGTTTCACCGCTCAGAAGTATGGGTGAATCACTTTCGGCCACTTCCGGTATGAGGCGGAAAATTTCCTGCATGGCTGGTGATTCGCCGATGATATTGTCGAAACGCGTCATTTGTTCCAGCTGGCCCTTCAGGTAATCGCATTTGGTTAAAAGCCTTTTCTGGTGCATAATTTTTTCCATCAGGAGCGAAAGCTGGTTTGGGTTGAACGGTTTTAGAAGGTAGTCATCAGCCCCAAGTTTCATAGCCGTGACTGCAGATTCAATGGAACCGTAGGCGGTAATAATGATGACACTGGTTTGCGGATAATCATCCTTTACTTTTTGGAGCAACTGGATTCCATCCATACCCGGCATTTTAATATCGACAAACATCAAGTCTATGGGTATTTCCCTGAGTTTTTCCAGGGCTTCCAGGGCTCCTGAAGCTGTTTCCACGCGCTGTCCCATTTTCTGAAACCAGTGCAGTAGTGATTTGCGAACCACCATTTCATCATCGACCACCATGATGTTCATTTGCTCTTTCATGCTCTTTCACCTAAGCTATTGGAGAAGATATCGTGTTGAAATCCAGGGAAAAAACGGTTCCTTTGCCCCTGGTGCTATCGACTTTGATCTTGCCCCCGTGGTTTTTGATGATGCCGTAAACAATTGACAGACCAAGTCCTGTGCCCTCACCTTCTGCCTTTGTGGTAAAAAAGGGATCAAAAATATGGTCAAGATCCTCTTCCCCAATGCCCTCTCCGGTATCACGGATTGCAATGGTTACTTTTCGTTGCCTGTGGTCATGCCTGGCAACTACGGAGAGCTCTCCTCCCCTGGGCATGGCTTCAATGGAGTTGAAAATCAGGTTGAGAAAACATTGCTGGAGACGATTGGCATCGCCATGAATCCATATTGGTTCATTTGTCAGGTTTGATTGCAGCCGGATATTTTGAAGTGTCATTTTGTGGCGGGTTAAGGAAAGCACCGACTGAAGAACCGTATTCAGGTCCAACGCTTTATATTCCAGGGGCACCTCGCGTGAAAAGGAAAGCAGCCCGGAGACAATCTGGCCGCATCGTTCCAGTTCGCTGGTCATTATTGAGGTGAATTCTTTTAAATTTTCCAGATCTTCAGCATTTGGTGTTCCTGCGGCCAGCATTTTTTGCATCAGGTGACTGAATGTGAGCAAGCCCTGGATGGGATTGTTGATTTCATGAACGCAGCTTGCAACCAGTTTGCCAAGTGAGATCAGACGGTCTTCTTGAACGAGCTTTCTGAAATCCGACTTCAGTTCATCAAGCCGCTGCTGCCATCGCATGGAAATTTCATCGGTTACATCGGTCATGATTTCGATTACCCTGACTATTTCATTGTTTCGGTTCATCAGGGGATAGGTCGTGATGTTGCAGAATTCTGCAAGGCCATGCAGTGAAAGGTCCTGGAGAACATGTGAGGCTTTCCCGGTTTTCAGGGTCTCTTCCATGGGGCACTTCAAAGCCGGGTTGGACGAGGAGCAAGGTGCGTTGAATCCTCGCGAAACGGTATAGCAGGGAGAGCCTATTGCTTCTTCCCGGCTGCGTTCAACCCTTTGCAGATATGCGTCATTGGCTTCCACTATGGTAAAATCAGGGTTTAGTACCAGAATGGGAGAATTGCTTTGCTGGATCAGAAAGCTGGAAGACATTTTTTCCAAAAAAATTTCCTGCTGGGCCCAGCGCAGGCGTTCATCAAGAGTGAAAAAGGTCTTCAAAAGCCTGCTGATATTATGTTCAAGGACGGCAAGGCGTTTGGGGCGGTGCTTGATAAGGTCTAGTAAAACCTGGCGATCACCTGTAAGCTCGATTATACTGTCCAGATTTTCAATATCAAGCAGTTTCCGATAATCGTCGGTAGTATAAACCCCCATCTCTTTCGCCAGCAGCAAACCTTCAGCCTCGGGATTGGTATCACACACACCGCAAAGATTCAGATCTAGAAAAGGCAGAGAGTTGTTTTGCAGAAAATTAAGTAGAAGTTTGCAAGTTCTACCACCGCCGACAATGGCAATATTTAAGGTAAGACGTGTGGAATCGTTTTCTACTGCTATGGGGGAAGAAATCTTCATGGGCCCGGCTCCCGGTTTTTCCTGTTGAAAATTATGGAGCTGGCGCTGTTTTTGTTAATCTTTAATGTTTTCGTATCCTCCGGGCAGATGGCCGGCCAACATGTAATGTTCGGTTCAGCAGCGCGTTTTTCCTGAGAAACAACTGTTGAATAGAAAGAAAAATAACAATAAAAAAGGCAAAAGGGAAACTCTAGATTAAAATATGGAAATCTCCGCCAAAGGTCAAGCCGGTTTTAACAGGGTTAAGCGGCAGGCTGAAAGTGGTTTGTTAGAAAAGCGATGGGTGCCTGAGCCATTGATGGGAGGAACCGTTTTAAAAGCGCAGGATTAATGTTTCAGGGTTTTTGCGAAACAATGACGGCTTTTTCTGCCGGAAAGGTTTGACTTATCAATGGCTGTGGGCGTATATATGGCCGATTTTATGGTCTGAAGCAGTAACTGGAAGCTGGATGTGTCTGTTTTGCAAACAGAAATCAAATATGAACTGAAACTCGTCAATACCGAGGCGGCAACCGGTTTTTTTTCCTGTGTGCCCGATCCTGATCCTGGTCTTGAGCAAGGCTTTGAGCTTCTACGGTCCAGACCATTTGATGATTTTTTACGCAAGCACTTGATAAGAAAAGTGCTGACCAAACCTGTAGAGCAAGTGGCAGCGCTGGCCCGCCACGCAGCCGGGGAAAAAGATGCAACTGTTCTTTCCCTGTTTCATGAGGCCCGTAAAATTTCAGGAGATGGTGCCCTGGATTTGCCCGAACCCGGGGGCCTGGCTGAAAGCTCGTCGCTTACCTACCTGCGGGGGTTGTCTCCGGAGCAACAAAAAGCCCACAATAGTTGGAAAAAGTTGCTGCGCAAAAATCTGGTCGAACACCAAGTGCCCGAGCCGGACGAATCAGCCGAGCTGCCGATATTATACGAAACACGGAAAAAGCAGGAGCCGGAAATTGCCATCGATTTTGCCATGGCCTGTCCCCGGCTGGCCGAGAGTGACCGCAGGCCGGCTGAAGAAACAATTGCGCATGCCCTGCAACAGCTCAACAACCTGGATGTTTTAGAAGGATCCGAAAAACGCCATGTTGCTTCCCTGAGCCCGATTGCTGTTTTCCGGCAATGGCGCCTGCAAATTGCCGTTGATTGCGGGCGCAACCTTTACCGGCTCAAGGGACTCCAGACAAGTTACGGCCGGGGCCTTTCCCCGGAGGCAGCCCGGGCTGCCTGCCTGATGGAAATCGTTGAAAGGATCAGTTCGTTTGTTTCCATTTGCGGTGATCGGCTGGTGAATGCGGGTGAAGCTGAACGCCTGGCTTTCGGCAATACCCGGCAGCTCGAAAAAAATGGCAAGCAGGTACTCGATCCCAACCGGATGCGCCTCGATGTGCCGTATAACGACGAAAGCCTGTACTGGATCAAGGGCCGGAATTGCAACGGTGATCCTGTTTATGTCCCGGCGCAGGCTGTTTTCCTTTTTTGTAATCTTGACGAACCCAGTCTTTTCAGCAGTCTGGGGTCTACCGGCCTTGCGGCGGGCAACACTCCAGCAGAGGCTAAGCTGTCCGGCCTGCTGGAGGTGATCGAGCGTGATGCCGATGGGGTCATCCCTTTTGATCCACGGCGTTGCTTTGAGCTTTATACCGACAATCCCTATCTCCAGCCGTTGTTCCAGGCATACCGGGAAAAGGGGATCGCCATCGGATTCCAGGATATTACCAGCGAGTTTGGGATTCCTGCATACCGCTGTTTCGTTAAAGATCCTAAGGGACAGATAGTGCAGGGTACAGGGGCCCACCTTGATGGCCGTAAGGCGGTTATTTCAGCCCTGACGGAAACAGCTTATCCTTTTCCGTCCGGTCCGCCATCGGCACCCGGCCCTAAGGGGCTGCCAAGGCGTCGCTTCGAAGATTTGCCCAACTTTGATACCAATTGCAGTGCCCGCAACTTGAAACTTGTCAATGATCGGCTCCAAGCATACGGGTTTGAGCCTATTTATGTAGATCTTACCAGGTCTGATATTGAAATTCCGGTGTTCCGCGCCCTTGTTCCGGGTTTGGAATGGCTGGATGGCTTTGATCGTTTTTCCAGAGTAAGTCCCAGGCTTTACCGTAATTACCTGGAAATGATAGCCTGCCGGAATGATGCAGGCTAAAGTGTAACATTGATCAAGGAAGGAATGGTTATGGAAAAAGAAATTTCCAAGGCGGATGTTGTGATCGTCGGTGGCGGTATTATGGGCAGTGCAACTGCATATTATTTGACTAAAAATGATCCTAACCTGACTGTGGTGGTAGTGGAAAAGGATCCTGCCTACCAATATGCCTCTACAACCCTGTCCATGGCAAATGTAAGGATTCAGTTCAGCCTGAAGGAAAATATCCTGGTTTCCAAGTACGCTTTTGAAGTCCTGGAAAGTTTTGAAGATGAAATGGCCGTGGAAGATCGTCGGCCGTCTATCGCTTTTCGTAAAGAAGGCAATCTTTTTATAGTTGACCAGGACAACCGGAAGGTTGCCCGGGAGGCATTCGAACTCCAGCGTTCCCTGGGCTGCAATATCCAGTGGTGGGATCCTGAAACCATAAAAGCCCAATATCCGCTTTATGAAGTTGAAAATTTTCTTGGGGGTACTTTCGGCCCGGACGACGGGCATTTTGATGCTTACGGGGTTCTTATGGGATACCGGGCAAAGGCCAGGCACCAAGG
>JALVQM010000035.1 GCA_027025615.1 Desulfobacteraceae bacterium
GACTTATCGCGAACGGATAAAAGAAAAGCTGCGTCTCAAACATGGTAACGAGCTTGTCCGTTGCGCCGTGCAATGGGATAAAACCGGCCAGTTACCTTGACTCAACATTGCCGATGTAGGCAATTTACCTACATTACTATAGGTTAAACCCTTCTTTTGTGTCGGCCATCCGGCCGACGCCAAAATCAGTTCGCCGCCGATTGTAAAATATTTTCCTGTTTTCTAAATCCCATTCATTGATTGGGATTGTTTATGGAAACCGAACGAACGCTCAGTCTTGAATTGCCTAAAAGCCGGTATTTACCAGTCAATTTCCGGAAACAGCCGGTGTCCCGGATTGTTGCAACGGCAGGGAGAAATAAGGGCCTAAAGGACTTTTAAAAATTTCAAATCAATTAACACATATAACTACATGGAGTTGTAGACGAAAGGAGATCCAATGCAACACAACATGGTAGACTATGACAAAGAGTATGCAGAGTTTAAATGGCAAGTGCCGGAGTATTTTAACTTTGCTTCCCAGGTGATCGACAAATGGGCTGAAGATCCGGAAAAGCTGGCCATGCTCTGGGTAGACGATGCCGGTACTGAAATCAGGAAAACCTTTGCTGAAATCAGTCAGGCTTCAAAAAAACTGGCTAATGTACTGGCTGCAGAAGGTATCAAGCAGGGAGACGTGGTTATTGTTATTCTGCCCCGCAACATAGAATGGTGGGAAACTTTTACGGCCTGTATCCGTATGGGAGCTGTTGTTGCCCCCGGCACTACCCAGTTGACTTCCAAGGACATCGAGTATCGGGCCAACAAGTCGGAAGCTGTCTGCATCATCACCAATCATGAAATTGGAGCCAAGTTCGAGCAGGTGGCCGACAAGTGCCCCACAGTGAAAACACGTATTATCATTGAAGAGCCGCGTGAAGGTTGGATATTTTACAGTGATGCGGTTGCCGAGGCATCTGACCAGTTTGAAACCGCTAAAACCCGCAGTGATGACAACTGTATAGTATACTTTACTTCCGGTACCACCGGTTTTCCGAAAATGGCCCTGCATACCCATGCCTCTTATCCCATCGGCCACCAGGTGACCGGCAAATATTGGCTGGACTTGACCCAGGACGACATGCACTGGAACGTCAGCGACACCGGTTGGGCCAAGGCGGCCTGGAGTAGCTATTTCGGTCCATGGAACATGGGCGCAGCCCAGTTTATCCACCATACCGATCGTTTTGATCCTAAAAAGACCCTTGAACTGCTTTCCACCTATCCGGTGACAACTATGTGCGGGGCTCCAACGATATACCGCATGCTGGTTCTCCAGGATCTCAGCGCTTATAAGTTTCCGCACCTGCGCCACTGCGTAGGCGCCGGTGAGCCGCTTAATCCTGAAATTATCGATGTCTGGAAAAAAGCCACCGGCTGCATAATTCGTGACGGCTACGGCCAGACAGAAACAGTTCTTCTGTGCGGCAGTTTTCCCTGCCTGGAACCGCGCTTTGGTTCCATGGGCAAGCCGACACCGGGTTTCCACCTGTCCGTTATCGACGAGGAAGGCAACGAGCTGCCACCCAATACCGAGGGCGACATTGCCGTTAAGGTAAAACCGGAAAGGCCGGTAGGCCTGTTCAAGGAATACTGGAAAGAGCCCGAAAGAACCGCGGCTACTTATCGGGGCGACTGGTACCTGACAGGTGACCGGGCCTACGTTGATGATGACGGCTATTTCTGGTTCGTTGGGCGGGCAGACGATGTTATTCTGACTTCCGGTTACCGCATTGGCCCGTTTGAAGTCGAAAGCGCCTTGATCGAACACCCGGCGGTGGCCGAATCGGCGGTAGTGGCCAGTCCGGATGAGACCCGGGGCGAAGTAGTCAAGGCTTTCATTATTTTAGCCCCCGGCTACACCCCAAGTGATGAACTGGTCAAGGAACTTCAGGATCACGTCAAGAAAGTAACCGCGCCTTATAAATATCCACGCAAGATCGAATTTGTCGACGCCCTGCCAAAAACGGTCAGTGGCAAGATCCGGCGAGTTGAACTTCGCGACAAGGAATGGGGCCGAAACTGAAACCTGGATGCGGCCGCAGGGTTGAAACCTTGCGGCCGTTATTTTTAACCACCAACAGACAGGGAGGAGTGCGAGGGCATGAAAGAAAAACTTTACCGTAAGGAAATCTGGATCACGGTGATCTTCTCGATCCTGTTGCTCCTGATGGGCCACAGCGCGTCCATTTTCGTTTTGTTCCCCAGTTTCCAGACTGGAACTTTGTGGGGGTTCCCCACCCAGTATATAGTGCCAATTTTGCTGGGATGGTTCGGGCTGGCAGTCGTCTGCCTGGTTATGACCCTGATTTGTAACCGTTTTGACGACGATATGGAAGAGTATGCCAGGAGTCAGGAGAAAAAGAAAATACTGGTCAAGGAACAGTAAACACAAGGGGGAACAATGCCTGCTGAATATGCTCTGCCAAACATTTGGATCGGCATCAGTGTTGTAATAGCACTGTTTGCCATTTTTTATTACGTTGGCTGGTGGGCCAGCCGCAAGACCACAAGTGATGAAGACTTCTATGCTGCCGGATTTTCCATCGGGCCGGTAACAAATGGCCTGGGAATGGCCGCAACCTGGGCCAGCCTGGCCACATTTCTGGGCGTAATTGCTCTGATCCAGAAACTCCAGGTACCTTTTGTCTACCTCTGGATTCAATGGGCTATCTCCATCCCGCTTCTGACCCTGCTGTACGGCACCAGCCTGCGCCGCATGAAAGCCTTTACACCGGCGACTTTCATTCAGGCCCGGTATGGCAACGCCTGTACGGTAGTAATAGTATGCTGGATGACTTTGATCATGGTCATGTACGCCCTTGGACAAATGATTGGCCTGGGAAGAGCTTTCGAGCTCTTGTTCGGTGTGCCTTACAATACGGCCCTTGTAGTGGCCGGTGCGGCCACCGTGGGGTTCATTACCCTTGGCGGCATGTACGGAGCCTCGTATAACGCTGCTTTCCAGATGATTGTCATGACCATTGCCATGATCGTTCCCATGGGTGCCATCATGAAGGCCATGGGCTCTTCGGGCTGGTGGTTTCCACCCCTGGCCTATGGTGACATGGTCCCAAGTATGCTGGAAAAAATTCCAACCTTTTTCGACATGAAGTATGATTTCAGGTGGTACTTTTCATTGATACCGGCATTTACCCTTGGACCGGTGGCCTTGCCTCATCTGGCCATGCGCGTTTTTACCTCTTCCAGCGTAAAAAGCGCCCGCTGGGCCGTGGTATGGTTTGTGCTTTTCCTTGGATTGCTCTTTTCAGGCTGTTATGTTGCCGGATTCGCAGGAAATTACTTTACTGCAACAACCGGCAAGGTGATCGCCAAGCCTGACCAGACTGTACTGATTCTTAACGTATTCTACAATCCCACCATTGTGGCGGCTTTTGTCATGGGTGGAGCTTTGGCAGCCGGGCTGTCGACAATCGGTGGCAATCTGATGGCCATCGCCGGGCTGGTGGGCAATGACCTGATGGGTGTCATTGCTCCTGATATGGAAACCAACAAGAAGGTGAAATGGGGATACGTAGCCCTGGCCATGGGTGGCGTGGCCGCCATCTTGCTGGCTTTCAAACCGCCCAAGTTCTTGGTGACCAGTATTCTTTGGGCATTTGGCCTGTTGGCGACAACCGCCACTCCCGGCATTCTCCTGGGTGTCTGGTGGAAAGAGGCCAACAAGCTGGCCCTGCTGGTATCTTCGATATTCTGTGGCCTGCTTTTCATCATTATCTCTCCCCATGTAATGCCCAGTATTTGTGTCGGCAAGGGCCTTCCGGCCAAGCTGGGTATGGCAGGTGGAATGGTAACCGTGCCCCTGTCTTTTGCAATGTTCATCGTGTTATCGATTGTTTTCAACCGGGTCAGGGCCCTGGAGGCATGGGCGCCAACCCTGCAGGACAAACAGGTCATCGATCGCATTCATGGCTGGGTCGATGAATACGACGAAACCCGTTACAATGGACTTACCTGGCCCCTGCTGGCGGCTGTCGTTTGCATGGTGGTCTTCTTCTGGGGACTGAAACCCTGGTAAAAAAGCCCCTTAACAGGCTGTTGACAAACAAACGGTTGAGTTCGGAGTGTATTTCAGCAGCCTGTTACACGAGTGGTTAGCCCCCTCGAACTGTTGGCTGCCTGCAGTCCGGCCCGTGTCGGGCGGCAGGCAGCCAAAACCTAAACAGGTAACCTTATAAAATGAACTACTTTAACTACATGCGTAAGGTTCTGGCTTTTCAGCCACCTGACAGTATGGGTGACCGTTGGTCTATCTGGTACTGTGGTCTGAATGTCATGCTGGCCGGATTGGGATATGCTGCGACAGTGCTGCTGTTGAGTTCAAAGCTTGCTTCCGGAGCATATGTTAATCCCTGGATGATTCTAGCCGCCGGAATTGTTACAGCCTACTTTGTTCATGCCGGTGCGGCCCTGATGGTCTGGGTTTTTTGCAAAGGTGTTGGTGGAACCCAACTTTTTTTGCCTATCTACCTGAATATGGGGATCGCTTTTATTGCGCTTTGGCCAATGGCTCCGGCGCTGGCCGGTATGCAGCTTTCTTCGTCCTTTGCCGTACTGTTACTTGTTGCTGTGACTGCTACCTACGCTCTTGTGGTCATGGTCGCTTCCATCGCTGCCGTGGTAGATCTTTCAAAGTTTCGACTTGCACTGGCCATGTCGGCCACGCTAATCTATCTGGGATGTTTCATGTACCTGTGGACTTAAATCCCAAGGAGGCAAAGATGACCACGAATCCCATCCTTACCGACCGACAAGATGCGGTGGGTATCATTATCCTCAACCGTCCAGAAGAAAAAAATACTTTCAATGTCGAGTTTGCCCAGGCCCTGAATTCCGAATTGAACAATTTCGACCAGGACGATTCAATTCGGACCGTAGTAATCAAGGCCGCCGGTCGGCATTTTTCAACAGGGATTGCACTGGACCAATTCGAGAATAAAAATCATAAGCAGTACCGTGAGCTTATCCGGCTGATGGACAGCCATAATCACACTATTGCCCGGATGAAAAAACCGGTTGTCGCCATGGTCCAGGGATATGCCGTGGCCAACGGTGCCGGCCTGGTGTTTGCTTCCGATATGGCCGTGGCCGCTGAAAGTGCCAAGTTCGGCACAACTGCCATCAATGTCGGCCTGATTTGTCTGGGGCCGGCAGTCCCCTTGTCCAGGTTGACCAGCCGCAAAAAAGTTCTCGAAATGGTTCTGACCGGCGATATAATTACTGCCGCTGAAGCTTTGGAGCTGGGCCTGATCAATAAAGTCGTGCCTGACGAAGAACTGGAAACGGCAACCATGCGTCTTGCCTGCAAACTGGCTTCAAAAAGTCCACTGGCCCTTCAGATCGGCAAGCAGGGTATTTACGCCATGGATGAGATGCCTTACCACAGGGCCCTTGATCACCTGGGAGAACTTTTCGCCAGCCTCTGTTCTACCGAAGATGCCAAAGAAGGCCTGGAAGCTTTTGCCCAGCGCAGAGACCCGGAGTGGAAGGGAAGATGACAACCGGATTTTACCCTGATCCGGATAATCTGCTTGTCACTGCATTCAAAGCTGCCCAGACTGCCGCAGACGGCGGGGAGCCGGCCGAAGTTTGTCAAACTGCTGCCCTTTCGATACAGTCTGCATGTAAGGCGGTAGGCGTTACTGTGCATTACAGTGGACAGACCCAGAGCCTGTTTGAGCCGGAGATCAGCAGTTCGGCTGCCAAACGGCAGTTGCAGGAGCTTGCGGCGGCAGCCCATGGCTGCCCGCCTGAATTCTGTTTTCGGTCTGCCGACAGCTGCCGGTTTGCTGAATTGTCCAAATCGTCCCCCATGTTGGACGGACCGGTCAATTACATGGCCTGCCTGCCCTTTGAAATGGGTGATCTCCGCAAGCTTGTGATGAGGCTCTATTTTACTGCTGAATTTTGTCCGTCAGCGGAGCTTATTCAGGCCCTGGGCCGAAATCTTCAGGGGATTTTCGATATCGCCGGGCTGTGCATGCGCCAGAGGCGTTGTTTGCAGGCCATTGACCAGGCAGGTGCACGTATTACTTCTTGTCAGACAGAGGCAGAGATCGTTAAGGCCACAGTAGACCATGTCACTGCTGCCCTGGGAGCCAGGGGCAGTATATTCTGGATCCTGGATACTGCTGAACAGGGAGTGATCACTTGCCTTAGCAGTGGATTTGCTTATCAGAGCCTCATCCAGGTGGATTATCCGGTTCTGAAACGGATTTTTAAATTAGATACCCTGGAGCCGGTAGCCATCGAGGATGCACGTTATGATGAGCGAATTCCCAACCTGGAACGTTTAGGCAAAAAGAGGGTGGTTTCCCTGGCAGGATATCCGGTTAGCATCGGTAAAACTTACCTGGGCTTGCTGGCGGTCTACTTTGGACGCAGCCGGAGGCTGCAGTCCCATGAACAGGATTTTATGGCTTCCATGGCCAAGCAGGCTGCCATGGCCCTGAACAATATTCTTTACCTTGAGCAGGACGGGGAAGAAGCTCTGCGACAGACGGTTGCCGGTATGGCGGCCACCATCAAGGCCAAGGATAACCTTACCCATACCCACAGCCTCAATGTGGCCAGGCTCGCTCTCTGGGTTGCCCGGGTGATGGGACTTCCCACCCAGCAGGTACAGGCGATTCATCATGCGGCATTACTTCATGATATAGGCAAGATAGGGGTTACCGACAAGGTGTTGGCCAGGCTTGGATGTCTCGATAAAAGCCAAATGGGACAACTGCGGCGCCACCCTGAAATCGGAGCTCATATTCTAGACCAGTTGCCTTACATGGAAGATCTTGTACCCATGGTTAAACATCACCATGAGCGTTACGATGGAAAAGGATATCCCGACGGTCTGCAGGGGGAGGAGATTTGCACTGGAGCGCGGATCCTTGCTGTTTGTGATGCCCTGGAGACCATGCTTTCCGGCCGACCGAATATTCCGGCCTGTGGCCTTGAACAGGCCCTTGCGCAACTGGATGCGGGGGCAGGCAGCCGTTTTGACCCCGAGGTTGTTGCCAGGGTAATTGACCAGTTGAAAAAGAAACCATCCCTTGTTTCTGATTTCAGGCGATCTGCAATGGGAACCGAAGCCGAAAATTCCCATGGCAATTCAATCGGAACAGGCTCCTGGTGTACTTTACCGACTTCCTTTTAATCCTGGATTGTTGAAATTTGTTTCGTCGGCTTTGTTGTTCAACGGCCGGCTGAAATGTTTTTTCAAACCTGTTTCCAATTTCGCCGATTCCCTGCGGTATGCCGGGATAGCAGCCTCTGTAGGTAATCCAGATTTGTCATTTTTATAAATATCAATCATATCCAATAG